>JAFGQH010000006.1 GCA_016935815.1 Bacilli bacterium
GCTCCGTCAATCATGATTTTTGATACTTTCATGCTATTGATATACTCAATTATCGATTCCATATCAGAAATAATGGATGGTCCCGCTATTAAGGCGTTTCCTGATATAGTTACGTTACATAAAACAACTGGTCCAATAGGAGTTGAGACTGAAAATCGATGAACTATTTCATATGCTGCATCCCACTGCATTAATGTTTCCTCGGCTGTCGCAACCAAAAACCCTTGTCGTACATAGATCCGAGGTTTCTCCATAAATGTTATCTGGTCAATCTTTTCCCCGTCAAGCCCAATGGAGGTCAAAGCTATGTTATCTTCAACAAGAGAGTTTATTACTGAATTTATTACGGTTGTTTTTCCCGCATTTTTTGAATTACCTACAAAACTGATGATTTTGTATGGCTTTATGATGTCGATTATTTCTTTGATTGCCGATTCCTTCTTTCCAAATTACTAGGTTCGAGAGAAATTCTCTTTCCGGCCAATAATGACTCAACTCCAGTACTTATATCAACATCTTCTTGAGATGGTTTCTGATATCCCGGTTCCGTGTACGTCGAAATTACACCTTCATAGTTTCGTAGTACTATTTTACCTGGAGCTTGTGAGATAACATAATTTGGCATTAATGGGATTTTTCCACCGCCGCCTGGGGCATCTACTACGAATGTTGGCACACAATATCCCGATGTATGACCTCTCAAACCTTCAATAATCTCGATTCCTTTGGATACAGGGGTTCTAAAATGTTCTATTCCCAAAGACAGATCGCATTGATAGATATAATACGGTCGCACTCTTATATATGCAAGTGATTGAACTAATCTTTTCATTATTGATACGGAATCATTGATTCCTTTCAATAAAACAGATTGGTTCCCTAGCGGTATACCAGCGTCAGCTAATCGATCGATCGCTGCCTTGCTTTCTGAAGTAATTTCATCATAATGATTAAAATGAGTATTCAACCATATCGGATGATACCTGCGAAGCATTTCAACCAAATCATCAGTAATCCTTTGTGGCATAACAACTGGCGTTCTCGTTCCAATTCGAATGATTTCGACGTGTTCGATATCTCTCAAACGTTTAATGATATCTTCTAACATCTCATCGCTAATCAATAAAGCATCTCCGCCAGAAAGAAGCACATCTCTGATTTCTGGGTGCGCTGCAATATATTCAATTGCAAGAGATATTCTATCTTGAGACATCGCTTTGTCATGATATCCTGCAAACCTTCTTCTGGTACAGTGCCTGCAATACATCGAGCACATATCCGTTATTAAGAACAAGACTCTATCTGGATAACGATGTGTAAGTCCCGGAACTGGAGAATCAGTATCCTCTGCCAAAGGATCTTCCATGTCGTATTTTGAGATATACAATTCATCCCTGGCTGGAACTGCTTGTTTTCGAATCGGACATTCCGGATTATCAGGATCTATTAAGCATAAATAATAAGGAGTGATCGACATGCGAAACTTGGACAATAAACCTTTCATTTCTTCTGTCTCTTCGTCGCTTAACGGAAGATATTTACGAAGATCTTCCGCAAAACGTATGCGATTCCTTACTTGCCAATGCCAATCGTTCCATTCCTCTTCGGTCACATTTGGAAAGTATATAGCTTTGCGTTTTAAATAGCTATCATTCGTAACCTTCATATTTTATTCCTTTCCATATCTGTTCATAAACAGATCATACATCTCTTTGGATTCGCGCAAAATATTTAATGTTATATCCGCATGGTTTTTTGTATATCCATTACCGATAATCATCAATGACTCAGCTGCGATCCCCTCCGCTCCAAGAGCGGCTTTCGTGAATGATGTCGCCATACTGAAGAAATAGACGGTTCCTGTTGGCTTTGTTGGTAATATCGATGCCATTTCTGTATTTTGAACATTAACCACATTAATTGTTACATCTACACCTTCATTATTTGTAACAGCCATAACTTTGTTGTAGATTTCCATAGGGTTTTTTGCGTCTCCTACGATAATATGGTCACAAATATTTAACTGTTTAAGCTCATCCATATGTGTATCGTGGTGAATGATTCCAATCACTTTTCCATTAGGACCTGCGCTCTTTCTAGCTTGATATGCACATAAAATCCCTGATTTACCTGCACACCCAAGAATCAGAACAGAATCATCTTTTTTTACAAGATTTTGTACTTGGGCTGGTGCTCCGGCAACATCCAACGCAGCCAAAGCGATATGCGGTGGCATATCATTTGGAATTTTAGCGAAAATGCCTGTTTCAAATAAAATTGCTTGACCAACGATGTCCACTTGGTCTTTTTCCAAGTGAACCGCTTTGATGCTTTCAATCTTCAAAGGAGTCAAAGATAATGAAACCAAAGATGCAATGTCGTCTCCCACTTTAATGTCCTTGTGGATGTCTTTCCCAATCTCTCTGATCGTTCCAAGCAACATTCCGCCACTACCAGTTATAGGATTTTGCATTTTTCCTCTTTGTTTTACGATATCAAGAATCATTTCTTTCATTTTTTCAATATCTTTGTCACATGCATTTTCAATCTGCGTGAAAGATGCAGAATCAATATTCAATGTTTTGACATCAATAAGAATTTCGTTATCCATGCATACCATATTATTGTCTAGTTTCTCAGCTGATTGAGGTAGTGTGCCCAAAGGATAAATCACTCTGTGTGTACCATATTTACATAATTGTTCCATTTATTTGTTCTCCATTTCCAATATTCTTCTAGTATCTTTTGGTGTAGCAATCAAACGACCATGTTTGTTTGCCAAACTCACAACTTTTTCAACCAATTCACGATTTGATTTCGCTAAATGGCCTTTGTCAATATATAAGTTATCTTCCAATCCGACTCTTACATGGCCTCCGTGTCGGATGGATAATTCAGCTAAACTGAATTCATATTTTCCGATTCCTGCCACTGAAAATGTCGCTTCTTCTGGAATGCTATCTTTTAAGAAAAGAAAGTCTCTTTCCTCGCCGGACATCCCCCCTCTTACCCCTAAAACAAAGGAATAATGAAGGTGGTTTTTGATAACGCCTTTCTTGATGAAGCGTAAAGTAGTATCTATGTGCCCTTTTTCAAAACATTCCATTTCATAACGGACATGTTGGGTATTCATCATTTCCGCAAAATATTGAATATCATTTTCCGTATTGACAAAAATATCATCCCCGCCGAAATTCAGTGTTCCGCAATCGAGTGTCGCCATTTCCGGATGTATGTTTAAAACATCAAGACGTTCATCGCGACTCATTCCAACCGCACCTCCGGTTGAGACCTGGATAATAACATCTGGACATTTTTTTTGGATGGCCTGATGTATTAGTTGAAATCTTTCTTTATCCTGCGTTGGTGTCCCATCGTCGAAGCGGGCATGAAGATGTATGATTGAGGCTCCCGCTTGATAAGCCCCAAAGGCTGCTTCCACCATCTCTTCTATGGTATATGGCACCGCAGGATTCATTTCCTTGGTTACTTCCGCCCCACTAATGGCACACGTTATAATCAACTTATCCATCATATCGTTGTAATTCTTTCGGAACAATACAAGTTCCTAGCGCATAAGTGGTCAAGATTCGCTCTTCCAAAACATCACAAGCGCTAGGAGAGATATCAGGTCTCGCTTTTATGATCTTGTAGCAATGGAATTCGATTTTCCTGGATGTGTTTCCTGCTTCAATTATCTCAGCCTCAACTTCCAAAAAATCCCCCGCATATATTGGTGCGAGAAAATCTACTTTTTCATAAGCGCGAAACAATCCTTCATCACCATCTAGACGAATCAACAATTCTGTGGCCGCATCTCCAAACAACGCCAATACTTTGGCACCATCCACTAGATTTCCGCCATAATGTGCATCTTGATTCGACATTCTTATTTTGAATTTCGTTTCCATATTATACTCCTTTCATCGGTAGAACCGATTCGATTATCAATTCTGCCTCGGTAGCTTTGATAACGTCTTCAACTGTATAGTCGGGATGCACTTCAAGAAGGTGCAATCCATCTTTTTGAACCTCCATGACAGCCATTTCGGTGACAATCATATTGACTTGATGTGCAGCTGTCAAAGGTAGCGTACAGCGTTTCAATATCTTTGGAATACCTTTGTTGGTGTGTCTCATCGCAATGATTACTTTCTTAGCTCCTGTCACAAGATCCATCGCTCCGCCCATGCCTGGAACCATTTTTCCAGGGATGATCCAAGAAGCAAGGGACCCGTCTTGATCCACTTCCAAAGCTCCTAATACTGTAATATCGATATGGCCTCCGCGAATGAAAGTAAACGATGTGACAGAATCAATAAAAGCTCCGCCTTGCAAAATACTGGCTCCCATACCGCCTGCATTGACGATTTCTTGTTCATCTTCAACCAACCCGCCTAATCCGATGATCCCGTTCTCGGCTTGGAAAGTAACGCTTTTGTCTGAAGGAACATAATTTGCGACTAACGTCGGAATACCGATTCCAAGATTAACAAGATCTCCATCTTCCAATTCTAATGCGATTCTTGATGCAATGATTTCTTTATCATTCACTATACTCACCTACCAATATGTAATCGACGAAAGGATGTGGTGTAATCACATCTTCCGGATCGATCTCATCGATAATTCTTCTCGGTTCGCAGACAACAATTTTACACGCCGTCGCCATAATCGGATTAAAATTCCGCATTGTTTTGTTATATTTAAGATTGCCATAACTATCAGCGATCGCACCGCCTATTAGAGCCATATCCGCTCCTAAGGCGAGTTCAAGTATATATTTCTGACCTTCGACTTCAAGGATTTGCTTTCCCTCTTCAACCATAGTATCCAATCCAGTAGGAGTTAGCACTCCACCAAGACCTGCTCCAAATGCTCGAATTCGCTCGGCTAATGTTCCTTGTGGAACCAGTTCAACTTCTATTTTCTGCTCTTGCATCAAAGTACCAATCACAGGATTAGTCCCAATATGAGAAGCAATCACTTTGGCAACTTGATTGTTTGCGACAAGCCTTCCTACACCTTTATCCGGATAACCTCCGTCGTTGCCAATAATGGTTAAATTCTTTACATTGGACTGAACAACCAAGTCTATTAATCCTTCTGGTGTTCCGTTTGTCAGAAACCCTCCGACCATGAGACTCATCCCATCATGAAGCATCGCAATGAATTTTTCTTGATTGATTATGCTTTTCATTGTTTTTCCTTTCTAGGAGGCATGATTTCCGCTTCGCCCACAATTACTGTATCCCCATTTTGATTTGTTGCGACACAATCAAAGATCACTCGATTTCGTTCCATATTCAACTCTTTGACTGTCACTTTGGCGGTAATCTCATCACCAAAATAAACCGGTTTGGTAAATTTTAGAGATTGTTTGGTATAGATGCTACCAAGACCAGGCATCTGCATTCCGAAGATCGCACTAAATAAAGCTCCTACAAGCATTCCGTGTACGATTTGTTTCTGGAACATGGATTTACTCGCATATTCCTTGTCGACGTGCGCCGGATTGTAGTCGGATGATACCTCGGCAAATTTCATGACGTCTGTCTCCTGAAAGATCTTCTTCGTTTCGCTGGAATCTCCCACATGCAATTCTTCAATTGTAAAACGATTCATTTGTATAGCCTCCTATCAATAAAAAAGCCGTTATATTATACAAATATAACAGCTCTCCATTTTTTCTCATGGCAATATTCAAACTGTTCGTTTGAATATCAAGCATATAACCTCTAGGACGGATATATTCTTTCGGCAACATATTCCTTCTTTTATTGAGAAGGTCCCTCTTCAAAAAATCAATAAAATACCAATATATTGCGCCTCTGTATTATTCA
>JAFGQH010000056.1 GCA_016935815.1 Bacilli bacterium
AAAAGGCTTGACCGATACCCCTCTTACTTATTGCCCTGGATGCGGTCATGGTATCGTTCATAAATTAGTCGCAGAATCATTGGTGGAATTAGGACTGCTTGACAAAGCGATCGCAATCGCTTCTGTCGGATGTTCCGTATTCTCCTACCAATTCTTCAATTGTGACGCGCAACAAGCCCCTCATGGTAGAGCTTGTGCGGAAGCAACCGGAATCAAACGCGTATTGCCGGACAATATCGTCTTCACGTATCAAGGTGACGGCGATTTGGCTAGTATCGGTATCGCCGAAACCATCCATGCGGCAAACCGCGGTGAGAATATCACAGTCATCTTCATCAACAATGCCATCTATGGCATGACCGGCGGTCAAATGGCTCCAACCTCTTTGATTGGACAAAAGACGACCACAAGTCAAGACGGAAGAAATGCGGCACAACACGGAAATCCGATCCATATCTCCGAGATGTTCGCAACCATCGAAGGCGTTGCCTTGATGGAACGCGTATCGGTCTATGATCCGAAAAACGTAATCAAAGCAAAAAAGGCAATCAAAAAAGCCTTCCAATACCAACAGGAAAAACGTGGCTTCACGATGATCGAAGTCGTCTCTTCCTGCCCAGTCAACTGGGGTATGAAACCAACCGACGCAATGACTTGGGTCAAAACCAATATGATCGAAGAATTCCCTCTAGGGGTATTCAAGGACAAAGGTGATCAAAATGCGTGATGCAGTCAATGTAAAAGTTGCCGGTTTCGGTGGACAAGGTGTCATGATGTTTGGTCAGATTTTGGCATACAGCGCAACCAAAGACGGGATCAACGGACTCTGGTTTCCTTCCTATGGACCGGAAACCCGCGGTGGAACCGCAAACTGTTCTGTCATCGTCAGTGAACAAGTCATCAACTCACCGGTGTTCAAGAATGCCAATCATCTGATTATCTTCAATCTTCCTTCATTGGACAAATTCCGTTCCAATGTCAGCGAAGGCGGACTCATCCTCTATAACTCCTCTTTGATTGCAGAAGATGTCAAAGAAGAATCGCATCTGTGTATTGGGGTTCCAATCAACGACATCGCAATCAAACTTGGAAACGCAAAAGTTGCCAATATGGTGATGATGGGCGCTTATTTGGAACTCACTCACCTGTTTAGCGATGAAACGATTTTAGCAATTGTCAAGAAAATCCTTGGCGAAAAGAAAGCGGATTTGGTCGAAGTCAATTATCAAGCAATCGAAGCCGGAAAACAATTCGTCAAAGATTTGGGAGTTGTCTATGCTTCGTAATCTTGAAGCTTTGCGGAAAGCCGCAAAGAATGCCAAGACGAAGAAGATGGCAGTCGTGTTCGCTCACGATCATCATGTGATCGAAGCGGTCGCTTCTGCATGCAAACTCGAGATTGTTGAGCCGATATTGATCGGTGACTCGGAAATGATTGAAACCTTACTAAAAGAGAACAATATTACGTCGAATTATCAGGTGATTCATGAGACGGATCCGACGGAAGCGACTAAAATCGCGATGGATCTAGTCAATGAAGAAGCCGTCGATATCGTCATGAAAGGCTTGATTGATACCAAAGTATTGTTGAAAGGTGTCGTAAACAAGGAATACGGGATCGTCAAAGACCAATTGCTCTCCCATGTCGGAATCATCGAAGTACCGGGAATCGACCGATTGTTGTTCGCAACCGACGGAGCGATGAACATCACTCCCGATTGGAATCAGAAGATTCATATCATCGAAGCAGCGGTACGTTTGACCAAATCGCTTGGTTATATCGAACCGAAAGTCGGTTTGGTATCGGCAGTTGAAAAAGTCAATCCAAAGATTGAATCGACTGTGGATGCACAGAAGATTACAGAATATTATCAAAACAAAGACATCGATTTCCTGATTGACGGGCCTTTTGCCATCGACAATCTCGTATCGATGGAATCCGCCAAGACCAAAGAAATCCATTCTCCGGTTGCCGGAGTCTGCGATATTTTTGTCTTCCATAATCTGGATGGCGGAAACATTTTCTATAAAACCTGTGCCTTTGTGGCTATGGGAAAATCCGCAGGCATCGTCTTGGGAGCGAAAGTACCGATCGTACTGACCTCCCGTGCGGATACTGCGGATGCAAAACTTAACTCAATTCTATTAGCGGTGGTGAACAAAGATGGATTACTTGCTGCTGGTCATTAATCCGGGGAGTACCTCGACAAAAGTCGCTTTGTTTCTGAACGATAAACTGATTCAGGAATCTACCCTGAGACATGACACAGAAAAACTGAAAGAATATGAAACCATAATTGATCAACTGGACTTCAGGAGACAAGTGATCCTTGACTTTTTGTTGGAGCACAAATATCAGTTGAATCAGATTGATGTCTTCATTGGACGCGGTGGAATGCTGAAAGCCTTGAAGAACGGCGGAGCCTATCTGGTTACGGAGAAGATGCTCGATGACTTGCGTACCTGCAAGTATGGTTCGCATGCTTCCAACCTAGGCGCATTGCTAGCGTCAAGTTTCGCAAAACCATTCAATCGACCTGCGTATATTGTCGATCCGGTTGTTGTGGATGAATTTGAGGATATCGCCAGAGTCTCAGGTCAAAAGTTGATTCAAAGAAAAAGTATTTTCCACGCATTGAACCAAAAAGCAACTGCAAAGAGGCATGCTAGATGCATGGGCAAACACTATGAGGAAATGAATCTGATCGTGGTTCACCTTGGTGGTGGAATCTCTGTGGGTCTTCACCGCAAGGGAAGAGTCATCGATGTCAACAATGCGCTTGGCGGGGATGGACCGTTCTCACCGGAACGCACAGGAACGATTCCGACCTATCCATTGGTGGAACTCTGTTTCTCGGGAGAATACACAAAAGAAGAAATTCAGAAACTGCTTGTCGGCAATGGCGGATTGGTATCCTATCTCGGAACCAATGACGGTCGCGAGATTGAAGAACGCATTGCCAGTGGAGACAGTGAAGCACAATTCTATTATGAAGCGATGGGATACAATGTTGCCAAGGAAGTCGGAGCGATGTACTTTGCCTGCAAAGGGAAAGTCGATGCCGTTTTGATTACCGGAGGATTGGCACATTCCAAATACTTTACCGATTATTTGAAATCCTATATAGAAAAGACCGTACCGGTTTATCTCTATCCAGGCGAAGATGAAATGAGAGCTTTGGTGGAAGGAACCTTGCGCGTCTTACGAAAAGAAGAAAAACTACAGGCATACTAATATAGAAGAAAGCGGATTTGAAAAAATCCACTTTTTTTATGAGAAAAATATGAAAAATATGTCACTTAAGAAATGAATATATAGATTAAATGGAGTAATATGAGAAAAATCCTCAAAAACCTATATTATTTCTAACATTTATGTTATAATGCTTACTGAGGTGATATCATGTTCAAATCGTTTTATGTTGAAAACTACAAATCATGGAAATCTCCTGTCTCCATCGACATGACTGCTCAAAGCATATCTGAGCATCCGTATAACGTTATAACGGAAAATAACCAACGTTTCGTCAAAAATCTATTGATCTATGGAGCGAATGCTAGTGGGAAAAGCAACCTTCTTGATGCCATTGATTTCATGTATGAAAAAGTTATGGAAATCTATAACGAAAGAGAATGGAATCGTTCTTTCCCGCCAGAACTCAAGAACAATTCCTTGTTTTCTTTGCTCAGATTTAAAAAACCGAACTGTTCTACATATGCATACAAGAATACACCATCCATCTTTGAAATAACTGTGATTATGAATGGTGTTGAATATTCATATGGATTTGAAATAAAACAACAACGCATCATCAATGAATGGCTTGATAAGGGAAAGAAAGCTATATTTGATCGCAAGTCAAAAGATTTCAAGAATATTTCGGAATACACTTTTATTACGGACAAAGTCCCGGATGATCAACTCTTCCTTTCCCATTTGATTGCGTATGCAAAAATAGATAAACATGTGTCTCTTAGAGACATATCCAATTTCTTTATTCAAATGGGGGTTTTCAAAGATTTTGAAAAACTGGATCCAATCATCTTGAATGCATTGCTGATTAATCTATTGAATACCAATAAAAAAATCATTGATCAAATCAATGGATTCTTTGAGATTATTGATTTTGGTATTGAGCGTATGGAATATGATCCGACACACAAAGCCATATGTTTCCTACATCGTGCAAAAAATGAAGCATTCAAGATATATCTTCCAGAAGAATCTTTGGGAACGAAAAAAATGCTTTTGGTTTTGGTAGGGGTCTTATTCCGTCTAGAAACTGGAGGTTTGATTGTTGCGGATGAATTCACGTCGTCACTGCATCCGCTATTATCTAAGCTTTTGTTTGATGCGATATCGGATCCCGATATGAATAAAGGAAATGCGCAGATTATTATTACGACCCATGATATTTTTTTCATGACGAAAGAAGAATTCCGAAGAGATGAGATCGGCTTTGTATATAAAGATAAAACTGGAGAATCACATTTTAGCAGATTGTATGACATGAAAGACGATGATATGGTAAGAGTTAGAAAAGACAGTTCCTATTGGAAAAACTATATCAAGGGAGCATATGAAGGAACTCCTGATATTGATTACGATTTGTTTGTAAATGAAGAAGGGGTCATGTATGGGAAGGTACCAAACAAAAAGAAGCAATGACTTGCGGAAGTGTCCCACAATATTGATCGTGTCCGATGGTTTGACAGAAATTAACTATATCAGCTCATTCATCGAACAAGAGTATTCTCATACCGATACATTTAGGTTCGTTTTTCATCCGCATATGGAAAATGCATCGAAATTCTTGAATTATATCAAGAAGGTTCACTACAAATATGATATCATTCTCACGATGTTTGCCAGAGACGAGAAGACGAACAATGCTGACACTTATAATAGTCTAGTGTTTATGGAAAAACAATATGATAATATTGTTTCAGGTTACAGCAATCCATGTTTCGAGTTCTGGTTTCTAATACATGATGAGTATCGTGATACTCCAATTACCACGATCGAACTGAATCGGATTATGAAAATCAAGTATGGTAAGAATTATAAAACGAATAAGAAGATATTCCTTGATCTAGGTAAAAAAATAGAAACAGCGATTCAGCATGAATCAAGATTGAATCAACATTGGTTACAACAACCAAAGACTTCGCCAGCCGAAAGAAATCCATCATCGAGAGTAGGAAATATTATACTGAAGTTAAGAGGATTACTCGAAAATGAAAAGACCAACTGACAATCAAATGGCAGTTGGCCTTTTTTGTTTCATTATGATTATTGTAAGGAATAGACTTCAAATTCTGTCTGATTGTTTTCGTTGTCTTCCAAATGCGATTCCAATAATACCAAGTGGCTCATCTTGCCGGCATTTTCACGGCATAGGACTGCGCTTTCTTTGGATAAGATACCGTTACCGAGCTTTCTGGCCGCGGTTGCGGTATCTTCATCGATGACCAGTTCTAATCTGCCATACTTTGTTTTCAAGGTCCCTTCACATTGCAGGAACGCTTGAGGATGAGAGACGACGAAGCGAATTTGGTCTATGGTGACAGTATCATCTTTGACATAGAGGTGATGGTAGATCGGAATCGTGATAGAACCAGTGCGTTTCAAAGGTGTATTGAGCAAAGCGTCCATACTCTCTTTGACGACTCCGCCATGGTTGTTGCGAATGGCGATCACACCGAAATCGACTTTTTCGGTTTCCACACAGGTCAAGACATTGAGAGAAGACACAAGTGGAAGCAAGATATATTCTTCCTGGAGATGGTTTTCTGCCCAAATTCGAGCTGCCTCTTCCGAGTTGGAGCCTTCGATTCCTTGATAACCGATGATTTTCATACAATCACTTCCTGTCCGATTTGCATCTATTGTATCACGGTTTGATTGTTTCTAGACATGAATGCGGTTACAAAATGGTTAGGAAAAAAGAACCGCAGTTTTGCGGTCCTTAACTTTTGACTATGAATTCGTCTCCCTCGACATCCAAGATGTAGTGATTCTCTGGAGTGATCCAAGAAGCAACGATTTGTTTGGCGATCAGAGATTCGATATGATGCTGGATATAGCGCTTGATCGGTCTCGCTCCATAATCCGGATCATAAGCATCATTCAATACTTTCGCTTTTACTTTATCAGTGAATGTGAAGGTATATTTTTGTTGTTCCAGGCGCAAATAGAGATCCTGTAACATTTTGTCGACAATCTTCATTTGGGTTTGTTTGTCCAACGAGTTGAAGATGATGATCTCATCGATACGATTGATGAATTCCGGCTTGAAGGATTGTTTGACCAGGTTCATGACTTCTTGATTTGCGAACTCATCGTGATTGATCAAGTATTGGCTTCCCAGATTGCTTGTCATGATGATGATTGTGTTCTTGAAGTCGACGGTCCGTCCTTGGTTGTCGGTCAATCTGCCGTCATCCAATATCTGCAACAAGACGTTGAAGACTTCCGGATGGGCTTTTTCGATCTCATCGAACAAAACGATGGAATATGGTTTGCGTCTAACGGCTTCGGTCAGTTGTCCACCTTCATCGTATCCGACGTACCCTGGAGGAGCTCCAATCAGTCTGGTGACTGCGAAACTTTCCATGTATTCGGACATGTCGATCCGTGTGATCTGATGATCGCTTGAGAACAGTTGTTCTGCCAACGCTCTTGCGACCTCGGTTTTACCAACACCGGTAGGTCCCAAAAACATAAAGGATCCAATCGGGCGGAACTCGTTCTTGATTCCTGCGCGTTGGCGCAAGATCGCATTTGAAATCAATTCGATCGCCTGATCTTGGCCGATGACTCGCTTGCGAAGTTCATCCGCCAATCCAATCAGTTTCTCCCGTTCGCCTTCCATCAGTTTGGACAATGGGATATGTGTCCATTTGGACACGACTTCCGCGATATCCTCTTCCCTGACGGTTTCAGTGATCAGTTTATGATCGTTGTTGTTGGATAGGTTTTCGATTTCCTTTTCTAATGCCGGGATCAAAGAGTATTGCAATTCGGCAGCTTTGGAGTAATCCGAATTATTGAAAGCGTTCTGAAGATCATTGCGATACCCCTCCAGTTTCGCTTTCTTGTCTTTGATGACTTCGAGTTCTTTCTTTTCGGTTTCCCATGTTTTGCGAATTTCTTTGTCTTTTTGTTTTAATTCTTTGAGTTCGTCTTTTAGGATATTGAGTCTTGTTTTGGAATTCGAATCGGATTCTTTTTCCAATGCGCGTTTCTCGATTTCCAGCTGCATGATTCTTCTTGTGACGTCGTCGAGTTCTGCCGGCATCGAATCGATTTCCATACGAATTGAAGCAGAAGCCTCGTCGATCAAATCGATTGCTTTGTCCGGTAGGAAACGGTCCGAGATGTAACGGTTGGACAGAGTCGCAGCGGCGATGATCGCTTCGTCCATGATATGAACTCCATGATGGGTCTCGAATTTGTCTTTGAGACCTCTTAGAATCGAGATGGTATCTTCGACGGTCGGTTCCGTGATCATGACTTTTTGAAGACGACGTTCCAATGCATTGTCCTTTTCAATGTATTTACGATATTCGTTGAGTGTGGTAGCGCCGATACAATGGAGCTCACCTCGAGCCAGCATCGGTTTTAACATATTGGATGCATCCATCGCTCCATCGGTACGCCCGGCACCGACGATCATATGGATTTCATCGATGAACAGAATGATTTTGCCATCGGAGGCTTTGATCTTGTTCAAAACAGCTTTCAGTCGTTCTTCGAATTCTCCACGAAACTTGGCTCCAGCGACAAGCGCAGCGAGGTCGAGTTCGTAGATGATTTTATCATTTAGTCCGGACGGGACATCCTTATCGACGATACGCATCGCCAATCCCTCTATGATGGCGGTTTTGCCGACACCCGGTTCTCCGATTAGGACGGGATTGTTTTTGGTTCTTCGCGATAGTATCTTGATGATTCGACGAATTTCATCGTCGCGTCCGATGACCGGATCGATTTTACCAGAAGTGACCTGATCGTTGATGTTGCGTCCAAATTTCTCTAAGATGTCTTGGTCGTTTTCATAGTCTTGTGGTTGTTGATAATTCATAGGTTCATCCTCCTTTTTTCAAGTTCAACTATAGTATAATACAAACAATTAGCACTGTCAACAATAGAGTGCTAATATTTGTAAAATGTAAGCATTTTTATGAGTGTTTCGTGAGGTTGAATGTGCATTTTGTGATATCATAGAATTGAACAGGAGGGATGAAAATGAATTCAAAACAATTAACCAAGAACATTCTAGCATCCTACAAACAGACTGTGATCAAAAAGGATCATTGTTCTTGTAAAATTCCTCAGAACAAGGAAATCAAAAAAGTCATCTGTTTGACCAAGGAATTGGTCTTCCCTGGATACTTTACCAAAAAGAACATACCAGAGCATTCCAATAGTAGAACCGTATTTCGTTTGGTCAATCAATTGAGAAGGACATTGAAACGACAAATTGCCTATTCCAGGTTGTATATGGCCGATGAATCCAGTAATAAGGAATTTTTGAAGGAGTCTTGCAGTTTGTGCAAGGAATTCATCGCAAAAATACCTGAAATCAGAGAACAATTGGCATTGGATGTGGAAGCCCACTTCCAAGGCGACCCAGCCGCATTCAACCATGATCAAGTCATCATTTCTTACCCGGGAATTTATGCAATCCTGATTTATCGCATCGCTCATGCATTGGATGAGCTGGGTGTGCAGGTAATTCCTCGTATGATGAGCGAGTTCGCTCATAGAGAGACGGGAATCGATATCAACCCGAAAGCCAAAATTGGTCGATCATTCTTTATCGATCATGGAACCGGTGTTGTGATCGGAGAAACCGCAGTGATCGGGGATCGGGTAAAAGTGTATCAAGGTGTCACCTTGGGAGCGAGATCGCTTCGCAAAGGTCAATCCTTGAAAGGAAAGAAGAGACATCCGACAATCGAAGACGATGTGACAATCTATTCCAATGCATCCATCTTGGGGGGGAGTACCACAATCGGTAAAAATTCCGTGATTGGATCCAATGTTTTTATCACCGAGAGTGTTCCCAGCAACATGATTGTGACAAACAAAGGATTTGAACTTGAATTAAGGAGCAATCTAAAAAATGAAAGCATATGATAGTATCATTGAGACGATCGGCAACACGCCATTGATTCGTCTCCATAAAATCGAAGAAAAATATGAATTGAAATCACATCTCTACGCCAAACTCGAGGGATTCAATCCGAGCGGTTCTGTCAAAACCAGACCGGCTTGGTATATGCTGAAGAATTTGTACAAAGAGGGATTGATGGACAATGAGACATTGGTCATAGAAGCAACCAGCGGCAATACCGGTATCGGTCTAGCGATGGTGGCTGCTTATCTTGGAAATCCTTGTACTCTGATCATGCCTGACACCTTGAGCAAGGAACGCATCGATTATATGAAACTCTATGGCGCCAAGATCATCTTGACCGACGGTGCATTGGGAATCAACGGATCGATTCAAAAAGCATTGGAGCTGAACAAAGAAGTCAAAAACTCGGTGATTCCAAGTCAATTCGCCAATCAAAACAACCCTTTGGCGCATTATTTGACAACAGGCCCGGAAATCGATGAAGCAATGGCCGGGAAAGTGGATTATGTCTTTTCGGGAGTTGGAACCGGAGGAACCATCAGTGGACTTGCCCGTTATTTCAAGGAAAAGGAATTCGATATCAAGATGATCGCCATCGAACCGAAAACCTCCAGTGTTTTATCAGGGAATGCACCTGGCAAGCATAAGATCCAAGGGATCGGTGCCGGATTCATTCCGGAAATCCTCGATGTTGCATTGATTGATGAAATCCTGCAAGTGGAAGACGAAGATGCATTTACAATGACACGTTTGCTTCCAAAACTGGAAGGGATATCGATCGGCATTTCATCGGGGGCTGTGTTATCCGCAACTATACAATATCTGAAAGAACATCAAATCGAATCCAAGAATGTCGTCATGATATTTCCGGATTCGGCAGAAAAATACTTTTCCACAGGAGTCTTCGATTGACTCCTGTTTTTTTTTGAAATTCATCGCGAAATTTGTTATAATGACCTTAAGGAGTGATACGATGAAGTTTTTAAAGGATAATCAAGTATTGGAAATCGCTGAAGCCACAAAAGAAGACGCAGAAGAATTACTGGAATTTCTCAAACAAGTTGGCAAAGAATCAGAAAACCTGATTTTAGATGGAAACGGTTTGGATTTGACTATCGAACAGGAACGGAAATTGATTGAACAATGGAATCAAACCTATCATTCAAAAGAGTTTGTCGGAAAAGTCGATGACAAGATCATCTGTTCCTGCGGAATCCGCGGCAGTAATCATGCCAGAATATCTCATAATGTCTCACTAGGCATCTCTGTCCTGAAAGACTATTGGAACAAAGGAGTCGCTACCCACCTTTTGAATCATGTGCTGAATTACTGTCGTATGGAGAAACAAATCGAGAATGTGACCCTTGAAGTCAGACCTGACAATCAATACGCCGTCAAATTGTACAAAAGTTTGGGTTTCCAGAAAATCGGAACCTTTCACAACAAAGTCAAAATCGATGGAAAAGGCATCGATGAAGACATCTATGAATTGCGTTTGAAATAGGATTTTTTCAGTATAAAACAAATCAAAAGACAAGTGGATTTATAGTGAACCCCATATAGTGGACACTAAATAAAAAGACAAAAGAGTAAAGATGTTAGTACTAGATACTAGCATCTTTTTTGGTA
>JAFGQH010000007.1 GCA_016935815.1 Bacilli bacterium
CTTTTTAATAAAGATAATGCATTAATTATAATTGAGCAGTGCAAAATAATGCGATTAAGAATTTTCGGTATTGATGCATTTCATTTAGATTCTAAGTGGATTCAACCGTTTTCTGAGTTTAGTTCTGACTATTCAAATATTAAGTCTATGAAAACAACTTGGAAAATGGCAAAAGAACACATCATGAAGGTCTCAACTTATGATAATGACTTAGTATATGAAATTGTTTTTGATACGTATTGAAAATCAATAAAAAGAATCTTGGATTGGCATGGTTTTAAAACCTTGTGACTTACTATTAGAAGTTAAGAGAAAAATTAAATAGTAACATTGGATTCTATGGTGTTGCAGGCACGCAATATACTTTTTATGTAACAACATTTTCATATTACACAACGGGAATGTATTACATACAAATCAAAAAACAAGCAGCAACCATAATTATGGCTGACTATGGTGATTCGGATATTAACACTATTCCAGATTCATATACTCCAATTAGCGAATTGAGTAGTATGGATTAATTAACATTACTAATATAGATCAATATATAGTATTTGTTAAGTCTTCTAATGAAATTATACCAATATCGATATTCTATATAGACTATCTTGATAGAAACAGCAGCCACAAAATGCAAGACGTTATCTGTTCTAACATTTTGTCAAATGAGGAGGTCAATTATGAAGATTTTTCGACAATATCCTAGTTATCTGAATATGATATTGTTCATTGTAATGTTTTTCTTAATTGGACTAATAATCTATTTCTTTGAAACGGAAATCATGTCAAACTGGATTAATCTTTCAGAGAATTATCAAACAATCAACATTTGGAACAAAGCAATCTTGATTTTCATTGCATTGGTTGCTATTATTTTGAAAGTCAGAATAATGCTTAAAAATAAAATCTACACTTGTAAAACATATACAATCCTATTTCTTGAAATAGGCTTTATCGTTTTTTCTACATCTTATTGGATAATACAACTCGTTTGGAAGTGAAAACAGGGTCATCATGAAATGACTCCTTAAAAGGTGGTTTGGCTGTCGGCTTTGCTGTGGGGTATGTGCTAAGTGAGGGCGGAGAGTACCTAATACAATGGATTTTAGGAGAATAGATTATGAAAAAAATTAGACCTCTATTATATATTATTACATTACTTTGCATATTTGTGGTTCTACCAGTCATCATTCTTATTTTCATTTACTTTGTTCTTGAGAAAAGTGTAAATCTGTTAGAGAATTTTTATCTAATTATACTATATGGGATGCCTTTGTTAGGAATAATTGCATATGTTCAACAAGATATTTTTGTCGGAATAAATCCTAAAGAAAAAGTAATTGTAAATAATGTTATTGATCCAAGACCTGATTGGAACTGGGTGAGAAATACAGATAAATTGATTGAGGTAGAATATGTTAAGGATAAATATATATCAAAATCAATATTTGGTAGTAAATATCTGTTTTCAAAAATATTACTGTTCAGATTTAATAATGGTGAAATATTATACATTTCTGTTTCATTATTCACAAAAAGACAAATTTCTAGAATACAGATTGAAGTTAAAAAAGTGATTAATTACAGTAATTTATAAATAGAATTTCTAATATAGAAATCTTTGACAAAATTAGTGATACTTTAGTATCGTTGTTCTTTATATTTGCTTTGGATACTGAATAAATAAGGTTTTATAGACAGCGTGTATAACAATCTGAGCATGCAATGGGAAATTGGATTCAAGACAACATGTTTAAAGTCCGATTTGGTAGAGACTGTCTCAGACAGATATGTGATATGTATACATTTTCCTAACGTATATATGGAAAGAGAAAGCGATAGACAATACTCGAGGTATGTTGTCTGAAGAAACATACTAGTAGATAGATGACGATCCAGTTATAGTAATATAGCTGGATTTTATATGAAACTAAAGAAAAATGTATCATAAATGGATATAGTTAATAGGACAAAATAGCCATAGTAATCATAAAACAATATATGGGTGTGTGAAATCTGCATAGGGTTCGCAATTGTATTGAAGTAGGTCATATAATCTAGAGAAAACAAAGTTCATTCCATTGGAATGGACTTTTTTATTTTTACTTGTACAGGTTGAAAATATTAGTGATTCATGTATAATATTAATGAGCATGAAAGGTGGTGATTTCATGGAAATTAGAGTTGCTAAAAACCAAAAAGAATTTGTGGATCACTTTATGGTGCGAGGGAAGGTGTTCGTCATTGGACAACAGATTGATTGGGAGATCGAATTCGACGGCTTGGATGATGAATGCGTGCTTTTCAACGCCTATATAGATTCTAAAATCGTTGGAGCTGCGAGACTGTATCATAACAAAGTCGGCCGAGTCGCCACACTAAAAGAGTACCGGAATCAAGGTGTCGGTACTGCGATCATGAAAGCAATCGAAGAGCATGCAAAACAAATTGGTATTCCAGAAATCATATTGAATGCTCAATTGTATGTAAAAGAATTCTATTTGCATCTGGGATATATTCCTGAAGGAGAGATATTTCAAGAAGCAGAGATTGATCATATTAGAATGATAAAGAAATTGTAGAATAATTACGGGGGTGTTTTTTTTGAAAAGAGTATTGCTATTGTCATTGATTGTGATTGTTTTAGGTTTGGCAGGTTGTGATGATACAACCGCACCAACCAATACAACAAATGGTTCAACAACGACAACAGAGACAGAAAATTATTCCGTACTTCCGGTACGCATCGATTTTGAAATTTTAGACGGAAATCTAGATCAAATTGAAACAGATATGTATTACTGGACATGGTTTTGTGATGTAGAGAATCCAGATATGATTTGCACAGAAAACCATTATGGAAGTGGATTTCAATTTGTCGAATACACATATCATTCTCAGCAAACTATTGTTATGGATGGGACTAAAATAGCGGATACTGCACATATCGAATTCACGGTGTATTATAGTGACAATGCTGCTTATAAAGCACTATATCCAAATGTTACACTATATGATTCGGATACGAATACATTTTACTATGACAAGCAGATTGGAATTGGGTTCAATAACGCAGATCACATTACAACCACACTCTATTTTCCGACATCGGAGGATTCTGTATTTGTCTTGGAGTATACGATTAATTTTGTCAAAATGGATACATTATTATCATCTGACTTGCAAGAATATGACGCTGATGGAATCTTACTACAAACCACGAACATTACCTTGGAGAACGCAGATGACCCAATCGCATTGAATCAAAATACCAGTTATGTGGTGCTGAATGAAACGTTCCTCGATATTGA
Source organism: Bacilli bacterium (assembly GCA_016935815.1). Taxonomy (GTDB): domain Bacteria; phylum Bacillota_I; class Bacilli_A; order Izemoplasmatales; family Hujiaoplasmataceae; genus 4572-104. Next base: position 3,315 of record JAFGQH010000007.1, read on the forward strand.
AAGTCAATCGTACCAAGTTCAAACCACATATGAAGCTTTTGAATTCAATCAAATCTTTGTCAAATTCCTAGAAGAATTTGGGTTTGCCCAAGTCCGTCAATTGCATTTGACTCAAACACCAACAAGTTAATTCATAGAAGCCTAAATCAGTAGGCTTCTCTTTCTTTCATAGGATAACTATGATAGTATAGTAAAGCGGAGGATAATCACTATGTATGAAAATCTAAGAAACTATGTTCCCATCAACGAACAAGAAGAAATGGACAAGCAAGCAATTCTGCAATTTATCGAGAGAAATGATGATGTCTTGAAGCGGTCCAATCTGGTTGCGCATATGACGACGAGCGCATTCATTATGAATGAATCCCTCGACAAAGTCCTCTTCATCCATCACAACATCTACAATTCATGGGGTTGGGTCGGAGGACACAATGACGGAAATCCGAATTGTTTGGAAGTCGCAATCAAAGAGGCTAAAGAAGAAACCGGATTGGAAGAAATCCATCCATTCGATGAGGAGATTCTCGGTGTGGACGTCATCTATGTTGGGAATCATATAAAATATGGCAAATATGTACCGGATCACCTGCATCTCAATGTGACATATCTTTTGATTGCGGACGAATCACACGATACCGTCGTGAAGCCCGATGAAAACTCCGGTGTACGCTGGTTTTCTGTCGAGGAGGTTTATGATTATATCACGGAAGACCATATGAAACCAATCTATCGAAAATTAATTGATGAAGCAAGAAAAAAACGTTGAATTCCAGGAAACAATCACTATCAACTGACAGTTGATAGGATTCAATTACAGGTAACTGGCCATTTTATCGATATCGGTTTATAATGAGTATAGTAATTCAACAATACGGGAGGACAAGATGGATTCTTTCAAAATGGGAACCTTTTTAATCGAAATGCGAAAGAAGAAGAATCTGACACAAAAGAATGTCGCAGATGTCTGCAGTGTATCCACACAAGCAGTATCAAAATGGGAAAGAGGAGAGTCTGTTCCGGACATTCAGATACTAGAGAAACTGAGTTTGCTATATTCGATTTCTATCAATGAGATCATTCGTGGTGAGAAATTGGAAAAACGGATCAATAAGAATATCAAAAAGAACATTATCTCTCTTGTTTTTTCGGTTATCTCCTTGACTGCTTTTCTATTTAATTACATCCAAGTAAACGAACTTGTGTTTGGTGGATATTATCTTCTTTTTCATTCCGTTGACGGTGAAATCAATACGATGCTATGGATCATTTTCCTAATATCGGTATCCTATGTGATTTTAGATATATTCAAGATAACAAATCTTTTGGAACCATCAAAACATATGGGGCTATATTACCTTCTATCAGGATTGCTTGCGTACGCAATGATATTGATCGGACTTTTGAGTGATGTGTTCTTGTTGTACCCTCAGCTGATATTGATGATATGCTTTGGAATCATCTTGTATCTGAATGTGACATTGAGAAATCTCGCTTATAAGATACCGGTGGTGGAACGATATCGCTACCGAATGAAGTCGGTGAGAAAATACTTCGGATCCAAAGACGATGTGAAAACCAGTATGGAATATCAATTTAAGGATTCAGAGAATAAACTGTACAGAGGAATCAAGGTCTTATTTCTAATCACATTTATCCTGTATCTGGTGTTGTTATTACTGATTGTCATTACGATTGTGAGCATGTTGTTTTCAGGAGAAGCACATAGTCATTCTGAATGGGATGTCATCTTGATTTTCTTCGCTTTTCTGACTTTGTTCAATGGTCTTTTGTTTCTTACATTCAAACTAAGAAAGACTGTGCTATTTGGATTTGCCAATCAAGTTTCAGGAATCATCATGTTAGTAGCTTTGTCTTTGCTTGCATTGGTGTATAATGGATTGGGCATATCGGTCTATCTGATCATTGGACTACCATCTTTGTTGTTGACTATCCTAGGTTTTTATTTGGATGAACATACAGCGCTCAATAAATAAGTCGCATTCGTGCGACTTTTATTATGTCTATTGAAAAGGCACAAACCATTCGCTATAATGAATGTAAGGGTGGTGATCATATGAAATACTTCATCAAAGAATACGATACCCGTTTTTTCGCAGGTGTCGAATTTGAAAATGGGATTTCCAATCTTAAAGATATGCAGAATATTCCTAAATTATGGGATCGTTTGTTCGGATCAGAATTGAAACGGATTCAAAACCAGAAAGAACCAAATCATTTCATCGGTTTGAAAATGTATCCATTTGACTTCATGGAAACAAAGACATTCGATTATTATGCAATGGTAGAGACTAACGGTTTGATTGATCCGGTACAAGGAATTGTCACGAAAAAACTGAAAAAAGGCAAATACATCTGTTTCCCGACCCCTTTTGATAAAATAAAAGAGGAAGTTCAAGAGATCTATGATTACATGAAACAGGAGAAAATCAAAGCACATATGGGTTTTGATTACGAAGACTATTTGACAACAGAAGATTATGGAAAACCAGGTGCTATTTTGAATTTCTGCCTGTTATTGGAAGAAGATGTTAAGTAAAGAATCCATCAACGATATATTGTCGTTGATTCAAGTCCAAGGCAGAATGATCGACTATTATCTCCTCAAAAATCTATTTGAAGGACAAACGGTAAACATCATCCAAGAACTGAAGAAATATCAAAATGAAGACGGAGGATTCGGACACGGACTGGAACCGGATACGATGCTTCCTGACTCCAGTATTGTTTGTACTGATGTCGCTGTAGAAATCTTAGAGGCCATTGAAGAAGAGCCTCTGAAATCCGAAATGATACAAGAGATCGTGCACTACTATGAATCCACCTATATCCCGGAAAAAAGGGGATGGGAGTTGGTTCCAAAGGAAGTAGACGATTTTCCTCACGCTGTTTGGTGGAATTATTCGGGGGTGGATGAGTTCGGATATGGAAATCCGAATCCTCAGATTGTTGGATTTCTTTATCGGTATCAAAAATACCTCAAAACACTAGATTTGAAAGAACTGTTGTCGTATATCATAGAATATGCGAAAACAGTTTTCCCGAACAATTCCAAGAAACACAATATTCTGAGTTTGATCCAGTTTTACAATCAGATGCCTCAAGACATTCAAGAAGACCTTTTTCCGATGTTGAAGTTTGCATGTGATGAGGAATTAGGACATACAAACTGGGAAGAATACTGTTTACAGCCATATGAACTTGCACTCGCCAATCGAGTATTCTTAGAAGGACATGAAGAACTTTTGTATAAGAACTTGGAATTCCAGAAAGCCAGATTAGCAAACGGGTTGATATTACCAAATTGGCAGTGGTATCAATACGATGAAGAATTTGAACAAGTCAAATACAAATGGGCCGGACATCTTACATACAATGTGATCAAAGCCTTATTACAATAAAACAAACACAAATCAACAAGACTGAAAACCAGTCTTGTTTTTTTCACAAAAAAGTGATTTCTTTTACTATGTTTCATCATGATAATATGTTATAATAAAATTGATGTAAGCGTTTGTATAATTGAATAAGGAGAGTAGTATGACACAAGTATCAGACAATGTTCTGGAACTCGAAATGATGGCGGCCGTCAAGGACAAAGAAGACGTAGGCTTTTCCTATGTAAAAAAAACCATCTCTACGGTTTTGGAACCTGGTGAAGTTTTAATCAAAGTGATAACCGCATCCTTCTGTGGGACTGATTATCACATTTATCAGTATGACAAATGGTCGCAAAGCAGATTGCATTTGCCATATACAGTCGGTCATGAATTCAGTGGAGAAATCATCAAAATCGCCTCGGATGTGACCAATGTCAAAGTCGGCGATATCGTAAGTGCGGAAACGCATATCACATGTGGGACTTGCGAATTCTGTTTGCGTGGGGAAGCCCATATTTGTGAAAACACCAAAGTGATCGGTGTCGATGTAGATGGATGTTTTGCGGATTACGTCAGGATTCCCGCAAAGAACTGTTTTGTCAATGAGAAACATCACGATCAATTGCAGCTCAGCGTTCAAGAACCGCTTGGCAATGCGGTACATACCATCACTCATTTTCCGATTGAAGGAAGAGATGTCGTGGTTTTAGGCTGTGGACCGATTGGAATCATGGCAGTTGATGTCGCAAAAGCTTATAAAGCAAGGAAAGTCATAGCGATAGAAATCAATGAATATCGAAGAAACCTTGCAAAAGAACTCGGAGCCGATTATATCATCGATCCGTTGTCAGAGGATGTGCATGCGAAAGTCATGGAATATACGAATGGAAAAGGCGCTGATGTGATCGGTGATTTCTCCGGAAACAAGATCGCAATCGAGACCGCCTTCAAATATTTGAAAGCAGGTGGAGGGTTCGCGATTTTAGGAATTCCTAACGACGCCATCTGTATTGATGTCACCAATGATGTCGTTTTCCATGGAATCCGTATTTACGGAGTCACCGGAAGACGAATCAATGAGACATGGGATAAAGTAAAGTACTTGCTTAACAATAACATGTTGCACTTGGATAAAGTGATTACACATACCTTCCCACTCAGTAAAATCAATGAAGCCGCAGAAGTGATGGGAAGCAAGAATTGCGGCAAAATCGTATTATTTCCAGGGAGATGAAAGAATGAGTAAATTGGATTACATCGAACAACAGATTCAAGAATTGAAGGATGGGGGAGTATATCGCGTTCTACCGGTCAATTATGGGGCCTGTACGAATGTGATCGACCTGAATCATTCTCAAGTCGTCAACCTATCATCCAACAACTACCTAGGTTTGGCAAACCATCCACAGGTGAAAAAAGCAGCGATCAAAGCGGTCAAGAAATATGGTGCTGGAACCGGTAGTGTCAGGACGATAGTCGGAAACCAAGATATTTTGGAAGAATCGGAAGAGGTGTTGGCTGAATTCAAGCGAGAAGAAGCAGTCACTGTTTTTCAATCTGGACTCAATTGCAATATTGGTACGATCCAAGCGATCGTAAACAAAGGGGATTTGATTGTTTCTGATGAATTGAATCACGCGTCAATCATTGATGGTGTACGCTTATCGAAAGCTGATAAAGCCGTGTTCAAACATTCCGATATGAAAGATTTGGAAAAGGTCCTGAAAGAAAAACGCGACCAATATGCCAACGTTCTAATCATTACGGATGGGGTGTTCTCCATGGACGGAGATTTGGCAAAATTACCGGACATTGTCAAATTGGCAAAGAAATACAACTGTTTGACCTATGTGGATGATGCCCATGGAAGCGGTGTTTTAGGTGAATCCGGACGCGGTACTGTAGACCACTATGGACTTCACGGAGAAGTGGATTTCATCATTGGAACCCTATCCAAAGCAATCGGAGTCATCGGTGGATATGTCGCTTCCAGCAAAATCGTCAAGGAATGGTTATTGCACCGAGCAAGGCCGATTCTGTTTTCCACTGCTTTACCACCAGCTGCTGTCGGAGCGATCATCGCTTCTGTGCATTTGTTAATGGAATCAACAGAATATACCGATCGATTGTGGGAAAATGCGAACTATTTCAAAGCGGGATTGGCAAAACTCGGTTTTGATACTGGACATAGTGAAACTCCAATCACTCCGGTTATGATCGGAGATGAAGCAAAGACAATGGAATTCTCGAAAGCATTGCTGGAGAACGGTGTATTTGTTTCAGGAATTGTATTTCCAACTGTCGCAAAAGGAAAGGGAAGACTCAGATGCATGATCAGTGCATCTCACGAAAAAACCGATCTTGATTTTGCGATTGACGTATTTGGCAGAGTTGGCAAAGAGATGGGATTGATCAAATAATGGAACGTTCAAAGATCATCGCTTACGCATTTATCACGATCACGACGATATTATGTGTCATCGGCATCTTCATCTTGCCGGATCCTTTGGTGATTCAAATGACACTGGATGGCAGTCCTGGTACAACGGTAGCGAAATGGCTGGGACTGGTAATTTTATTCTTGTTCGGAGTATTTGGTGGCTATGTTGCTCTGGCAAACAACGACGATCCCAAACCTTGGAAATCTTACTTGGTCATGGGTGTGTTTCTTGTCGTTGAAATTTTAATCTTCATATTTAATCTTTAAGGCGCAGAAGCGCCTTTTTTTCTGGTATTTTCAGAGATTACCCTGTATAATAAGGACAGGTGATGCACATGTACTTGAAACCAATGGATATGATTCGTAATATTATATTAGTCATTCTTTATTCCATCCTGTCATTGATTACATTTTCGGTGGTAGGAAGCGGCTTGCACTTGATGTTGGCATGGAATATTTTCTTGGCTTTTATTCCCATTGGATTGGTGTACCTTTTCGACAAAGGCATCATCAAGAATAAAATTCTGAATATTGCAGTATTGCTTTTGTGGTTGTTGTTCTATCCCAATTCCATTTATGTGTTAACGGATTTTATCTATTTGGATTCTCCTGATTTCATGACGTCTTCGTATTTTGGGATCGAAGCCTATCTCATGAATTTACCAGCTTATTTGGCTTTCTTCCACATCGCTTTTGGCGTCATTATTTCTTTCTATTTTGGGATGAAATCATTGCATGTCTTATATTTGCATTTGGCAAAAAGCGAATATCAAAAATACCGACATTGGTTTGTCGGTGTCGTTTCCATATTGGCAGGAATCGCCATCTATGTAGGACGGTTCTTCCGATATAACAGTTGGGATTTTGTGCGTTTCTGGGTAATCATTCGGGATTTGTTTCAATCGATCGATTGGTTCTTACCGTTCTTTGTGGGGATGCTCGCATCGCTACAATTGTTATTCTTTTACTTGTTCATGCATGAAAAAAAGCGCTTATAGCGCTTTTATTTTTGTCTATGAAGCAAAAGAATCATCTCTCGCAAGGTCTTTGCGGCAACGACTGTACTGACATTGGAAGCATCCAACATCGGTGCCAGTTCAACGATATCTGCGCCAACGACATTGTTTAACTTCGTGAACGCTTGAATCGCTCCCAGAAGTTCTTTGTAAGTGATACCACCTGGTTCTGGGGTTCCCGTGCCGGGGAATATCGAAGGATCCAAGACATCGAGATCGATTGTGATATAAACCGGACGATCTTTGATTTGTTCGATTGCATCTTCCAATCCAACCAAATCGAATTTCCGTAATTGAGTATGTGTTTTTGCCCATTCGAATTCATGTTTGTCTCCGGAACGGATTCCGAATTGGAAGATCCGATTATCTCCCAATAAATCATGACAGCGTCTTAAGACGGTCGCGTGTGACAAAGCGCGTCCCAGAAATTCATCCCGTAAATCGGTATGTGCGTCCAAATGGATGATGCAAAGGTCCTTGTTTTGTTCGAACATCGCCTTGATAACTGGGTACGTCACCAAGTGCTCTCCACCGACCATCATTGGCAATTTCTTCGCTTCCAAAATGTCTTTAGCAGTGTAGTAGATCACATCCAAAGCGGATTCGACATCCCCCATCGGAAGATCCAAATCACCGATATCGACGGTAGGATGATCTTTTAAGTCCATATCGAGATATGGAGAATACCATTCGATACCGATTGATTCAACACGAATGGCGTTTCCGGCGAAACGGGTTCCTGGCCGGTAGGATGTTGTTGTGTCAAGCGGTGCGCTGAAAAGCACGACATCGCTTTCGTCATAGTTTGATTTGCAGGATTGAAATGATAAATCCACTTTGTTAAAACTCATCTAGGTCA
>JAFGQH010000057.1 GCA_016935815.1 Bacilli bacterium
CTTACTCATATTTGTCAATTCCCTTCTTCTGAAGGCTTTTTGTCATGGTTTACATTTTCCCTTGACTTTTGATAGTTATTCTCCTTTTAATTTCAAATACTTTGAACTTCAAAACTATTCTAACATAGTTAAAACTGTTTATCAAGCACTTTGCAAAAACAATCTTAAAAAGAACCAGGAATTTCCTGGTTTAGTATGGTTTGTATGGATTTGTGTCAATTTCCGAGGCGATAAACTCGACATCAGGAAATTGTTTTAGTAGCATTTGTCTTACGGATTCCACGAAGATGATTTCGATATGATGTCCAACATCAAGAAGTGTCATTCCGAGTTGAATCGCATCCAAAGCAGTGTGGTAAGTGATATCTCCGGTGATATAAACATCGCATCCGCGTTTTTTCGCCGCATACATGTGATGACTTCCTGATCCTCCTGAGATACCTACTATCGATACATCACGGTCATCTCGACCGATGACTTTGACATGTTCCAAATCAAACAATTGCTTGATGTTCTGGACAAAGAATTGGAATGGTACTTTCTCGATGGATCCATAGCGGCCGATATTGTCCACTTCATCCATCAATTTCGGATTTTGAATGCCGATTTTAGCAGCCAATAGATCATTCATCCCACCGTCTGCCACATCAAAATTCGTATGTGCGGAATAAACGGCGATATTGTGTTGAATCAAATTCTTGACGATCCATCCTTTCGGAGAATCAAAAACGATGTTTTGCATCGGCTTGAACATCAGAGGGTGGTGAGATAGAATCAAATTCACTTTTTTTTGAATCGCTTCTTTTACCACTTCCTTGGTCACGTCCAACGTGACCAAAACCCGTTCGGTTTTATGATTGAGAGTTCCCACTTGCAAACCGACATTGTCCCACTCATAAGCGAGTTCCGTCGGATAATGAGTCTCGAAGTATTTGATGATGTCTACTGCATTCATTCCAGTACCTCCTTCAAAGTCGTGATACGTTGTGTAAGTTTTTCGCGTTCTTCTTCATTTTGGATGTTTAAGACAGCAGCTTCCAAAGTTTGAATGAAACGGCTTAAATATTCGAGAAAAGCGATTGGTCTATTTTGCAATATATAAGGACCAAATTCCAGTTCGGTTTCTGTTAAGGACATTTTCCCTTTTTCGACGATGATGATCGGGTAGAATTTACCCTTGTCTTTGAGAAATTCTTCAGCGATGATCTGCCATTGATTATCCTGTAAAAACGACCGAAGAAACATCGCTTCCGAATTTGGTGAGAGAACCAATCTCTTAAGATATGTGGTATTTGCTTCTTTGATGATCGTGGCAATGCTTCGACCACCCAAACCCAAAATCGAGACAATGTCGATTTCCGGATTCAAATAGGGAAGTCCATCTGCCAAAACCAAAGTAATCTGTTCTTCCAAATACGATTGTTCGACATTTCGTCTGGCATTTTCAAGCGGGTACTTCTTGTTGTCGGAAGCATAGGCATGTTTTACCAAACCTTTTTCGACCGCATAGATCGGCAGATATCCATGGTCTGTTCCACAATCCGCAAGGCAATGAAAACCATTCAGATATTTGGAACTCACTAGGAGTCGTTCGGAAATCATTTTTGATATCCGTTATGGAAATCCTTCAGTTTTTTCGAACGTGTCGGGGTTCTCAATTTTCGAATCGCTTTGGCTTCAATCTGACGAATACGTTCCCGAGTGACATTGAATTCCTTCCCGACTTCTTCCAGAGTTCTGGATTTTCCATCGAGTAATCCAAAGCGCATTCTCAGGACTTTTTCTTCTCTGTCCGTCAACGTACCCAAAGCAGAATCAAGTTCACGCTTCAGCATCTCTTTGGAGGTGTATTCATATGGTGTCAAAATATCTCCATCGGGAATGAAATCGCCCAAAGAAGAATCTTCTTCTTCTCCGACCGGTGATTCCAAAGAAATCGGTTCTTGTGCTGTCTTCTGGATCGCTTGCACGCGTTCCACGGATATTCCCATTTCTTCCGCGACTTCCTCTTGGGATGGTTCGCGTTTCAGTTTTTGAGTCAATGTTCGTTGTGTACGAACCATTTTGTTGATGGTTTCGACCATGTGGACCGGAATTCGAATCGTACGAGCTTGGTCGGCAATCGCTCTTGTGATCGCCTGACGAATCCACCAGGTTGCGTAAGTGGAGAATTTATAACCTTTGGTATAGTCGAATTTACCGACAGCTTTGATCAAACCCATGTTTCCTTCTTGGATCAGATCCAAAAATTGAAGGCCACGGGAAACATAGCGTTTTGCAATCGAAACGACGAGTCTTAGATTGGCTTCCACCAATTTGGAACTTGCGAATTCGCCACGTTTTACGAGTTCTTCATAATCCGCCAATTCTTCTGTAGTGATGCCGATACTTTCTTCTTTTTTGTATTCAAATTCTTGTTTCGCTTTTTTGGCTCTGTCGACCAATACAGCGAGTTCATATTCTTCTTCACTGGATAACAGTTCCACGCGTCCGATTTCTTTTAAGTACATGCGGACCGGGTCGTCGACTTTGATTGAGACCATCGAATCGAACTTCTTCTCTTTCATCAGTTCCTCTTCGATTTCCTTCGAGAAATTGTTATTGAGTTCGAGGTCTTTTTCGTTGACATAGTCGTCTTGGATATCATCCAAACTGACGGTATGATTTGGTTTGTTTTTGTCGTTTTCGATCATATCGAAGAACTCTTCCGGTAAAATCCCTTTTTTTGCGAGTTCTTGGACCAAGGTGTCAAAGTCTTTCGACTGTTTGTCCAACACCTCGAAGATTTCCGCGATTGTCAGAAATCCGTTTTGTTCGTGTTTCTTTTCCAGTGTTTCAATAATTTGTTTTTTGTCCATTGTGTCTCCCTTCTAATTTTTTGATCTTTCCCTGAATGATCCGATTTTCATCTTGAAGTCGCACATAAGTGCCTGTGTCGCCTGCGGCCAAAGCTTTCTTGGCTTCCGCTTCGTTGGCTTTGATGTCTTCATTGAGATTTGCGACTTCCAGAGTTTTGATGCAGGACTCCAAATCCTCTTGATTGTATTCATAGTCTTGAAACAGGACTTGTTCCAAGAATTCGTTGTTTTTTTGGCTGAGTTTTGATTTCAGTACCACGAGTGGTTCGTCTGGATAGACACCCCAAGCATTCATCATCACCAAAATAGTGAGGATGTCTTTGTTTTGGAAATGCAATAGCTTGAATCTGCTGATGATTAAATCGCGATAGCGAATATCTTGAAGATAATAATTCAATACGGTTTTTTCAGCGGTTTCATATTTTGGCAATTTTAAAGTGTGTTGTTGGGTTCTCACCAGTTTGGATTGATAATCGTTTAATATCCGTTCATCGATCCGATTCTGTTGATAGTCGCCTATCAGTGTATCATAACGAATCCCTGTTTCCGAAGCAAAACGCTTGAGATAGATCTCTCGGATCATTCCGGATGTCTTGCTGAAGAAGTCAAACAAACGATCCTTTGCTTGTTCGATTTCCACAGGGCGGCGAAAATCCTTCTGTTCGACGATCATTTGATAGACGAACTCGTATTGATCCAATTGATTGTTGTTCAAGAACGTTTCAAAGTCTTTGTGTGTCGTGATATATTCATCCGGATCCAATCCATCCGGAAGCGATACGACATGCACATTGAGTTTGGCGCGTTCCAATAATTTGATTGCTTTGTAGCTGGCTTCTCTTCCGGGTTTGTCACCGTCGTAACAGACTACGACATTATCGGTGTATTTCTTGATGATCATCGCTTGATCGATGGTAAGTTGTGTTCCCATCGAGCAGATCGCTTCCTTGACACCTGCCATATGTGCTTTGATGACATCCATATATCCTTCCATCAGAACGATGCGTTCTTTGGAACGGATATAAGGAGTTGCGTGATAAAGGTTATACAGAGTCATACCCTTGGAGAAAATCTCCGTATATGGAGTATTGACGTATTTGGCCGGGTTGTCGGTGTCCCCGAAGATTCTTCCGGAGAATCCGATGACTCGATTTTGTTCATCGCGAATCGGAAATAGGATGCGATCCCGAAACAAGTCATAGAAATTGCCTTCGGAATTGCGATTCACGAGTCCTGCATTCATGAGATCCAACGGTTGGAACTCATTGGACAGATGAGTGAGCAGAGCATTGAATTTGTTCGGTGCGTAACCCAGTTGGAATTCTTCGATGGTCTGAAAATCCAACCCTCGATTCAAAAGATAATCCAAAGCCGGTTTTCCGGATTCAATGTTGAGCAGATTCAATGTATAGAATTGCAACGCCATATCATTTGCTTTGTACAAATTGACATCGGTGCGTTGACGCTCATAGTGTTCATCTTCTTCAATCACGATATTATATTTCTCTGCCAGATAATGAATTGAATCGACATAGGAGAGATTCTTGTATTCCTGGATGAATTTGATCGAATCACCTTTTTTTCCACAGCCAAAGCAGTTGAAAATCTGCCGTTCTTTACTGACGAAAAAAGAAGGCGTCTTTTCACTATGGAACGGGCATAAGCCTTTCATGTTCTTGCCAGCTGCCTGCAAAGGCACAAATTCACCGACCACATCAACAATATCAGCCGTATCTTTAATTAAATCGATTGTTTGTTGGCTGATTCTTGCCATAGATTCACCTTCTTATAGAGTTTGTTATTTGAGTGCTTTGAATAAATATACGTTGAGTTCACCGAGTGGTAAACGAATCTGTTCCATGGTGTCTCTTTCTCTTACGGTAACTGTTTCGTCTTCTAGCGTTTGTTGATCGATCGTGACGCAATATGGGGTTCCGATTGCATCGGCACGGCGGTACCGTCTTCCGATGTTTCCGGTATCATCATAGGACACTTCGAAATCTTCCAACAATTGCTTGTAGACTTCTTCTGCTTTCTCACTTTGATATTTCTTCACAAGTGGTAAGACGGTGACTTTGATCGGAGCCAAAGCTTTTGAGATGCGAAGCAGGGTTCTGGTTTCTCCGCCTTCCAGTTCCTCTTCTTCCAAGTTGTCGCAAAGTACTGAGAGCAGTAACCGTTCGACACCAAGTGCCGGTTCGATAACATATGGTAAATAACTTTCATTGGTATCAGGGTCGAGATATTCCAGTTTCTCACCGGAATGTTCCTGATGTCGACCGAGGTCATAATCCGTTCTGGAAGCGATACCCCAGAGTTCATCGAACCCCCAAGGAAAATCAAATACGATATCCGTCGTAGCATTGGAATAGAACGATAGTTTTTCTTTTGGATGATCGTAGAATTTCAAGTGATCTCGTTTCAGTCCTGCTTTGAGCAAGAAATCCATCGCGAATTGTTTCCAGTAGACAAACCATTCGAGTTCGGTCCCGGGTTTACAGAAGAACTCCATTTCCATCTGTTCGAATTCTCTCGTCCGGAAGATGAAATTTCCAGGAGTGATTTCGTTTCGGAATGATTTCCCGATTTGCCCGATCCCAAACGGAACTTTCTTTCTGGATGTCCGTTGGACATTTTTGAAGTTCAGAAAAATCCCTTGAGCGGTTTCCGGTCGCAAATAGATATCGTTGACGGAATCCGCAGTGACACCTTGATGCGTTTTGAACATCATGTTGAAATCGCGAATAGGCGTGTAATCTAACCCACCACAAACGGGACATTTGATTTTGTGTTCAATGATATAATCGTACATCTGGCTGTAATCCCAGCCGTCCGCGTCGACTTCGCCATGTGTCGCTGTAGCAATCAAACTATCTGCTCTGTGTCTTGATTTGCATAACTTACAATCCATGAGAGGGTCTTTGAATCCGGTCGCATGACCAGTCGCTTCCCATGTCTTCGGGTTTAAAAGGATTGAAGAATCAATCCCTACGTTCAACGGATTTTTGGATACGAACTCTTCCCACCATAATTTCTTGATGTTGTTTTTGAGTGCGACTCCAAGTGGGCCGTAGTCCCAAGTATTGGCAAGACCTCCGTAGATCTCCGAACCTTGATATATAAATCCATAACGCTTTGCATAAGCGTTGAGTTGGTCTAAAGTTTGTTTCAAATGTCTCATCCTCTCGTTTTTTTGTACATACTACACCATTTTAATTATATGTTTTCCACCTCTGGTTGTCAAGGAGACGAAATATAATACATTATATTTCAAGAAAATAGGAACCTATCAATAGCCGATAAGTCCCACTAGCATTTTCCGCGAATTGGAGCGGAAATTCAAATGATATTCGTAATAACGGTCAATCACCCCTCGTAGTTCACGGAGCGTCTCTTCGGTATAATCGATCGGTGTTGGTGCTTGAAGATCGTAATAATAAAGTTTCATCATCAACTTGACACACTCGTCAGAAACCCTTGGTTCGTTACCTTGGTAGTGTTCTTTACAACACATTCCTCCTTCTCTTACCGAGAATTGAAGGTGGTCGGTTTTCCCACAACTCGTACAGCTTGTAAAGAGGGGATTGATTCCAAGCAAGTGAAGCAACTTCAGTTCGACCATATTGAGATAGGGAATGTATGCTTCTGTTGTTTTGACCTTGGCCAATATTTTCAATAAAAACAAATAGAGTTTTTCATGGTCATGTTCGTGTTGGGCAATATGATAGACAAGCTCTAAAATGTGCTGAAGATAGGTAAAAGTCTCAATGTTTTCCTTCAGATCACGAAAATCTTCCAAGACATCTCCGTCTCGCAAGGTCTGCAAGTCTTTTCCACTGGTATGAAGGCCTACAAGATTCAGTACACGGGTCAGATTGAGATATGGGCTTTTGACTTTTCTGCTTCCATGGACCAAGACGCTCATCAGTCCCTTATCGGTATACAGATAGAGGATTTGCGAACTCTCTTTATAGTCCAGTTTTTTCAAAATCAAGCCTTCAATGTATTCCAAGTCCATCACCCATTTTGATCGGGTCTATAGCCGTAGTTCTTCAGGTAGTGTTCTCGATTTCGCCAATCTTTTTCGACTTTGACAAAGGTCTCAAGATAGGTTTTTTTACGAAGCAGTGCTTCGATATCGGTTCTGGCTTGACTACCGATGCGTTTTAACATTTGCCCGCCTTTTCCGATGATGATTCCCTTTTGTGATTTTCGTTCCACAACGATGGTGGCCATGATTTCCACAAGATCTTTCTTCTCTTTGAATTGCTCGAGATAGACCATGACGGAATGAGGAACTTCCTCATGGGTGTATTCCAGGATTTTCTCACGAATGAATTCCTGGATCAAGAAGGTCTCAGGACGATCTGATATTTCCCCATCCGGGTAGTATTTTGGCCCTTCATTGATTATCTTTTTGATATCCAGTATCAAGAAATTGACGTTGGTTCCCTTGAGTGCGGAAATTCCAAATACACCTTTGAATGGGAAGTGCTCCTTATAAACATTAATCGCTTTTTCCAAACGATCGTAATCCGTAATCGTATCGGTTTTGTTTATAATTAGATAAATTGGTGTTTTGATTTCTTTCAAACTCTCTAGGATTCCAAGATTGTACTCCATGACATCATCATAAGCATTCACCAAAAACAAGACCAAGTCCACTGATTTGACTGTGGACAACGCAGCGGAAGACATGTATTCTCCCAGTCTGGTTTTTGCTTTGTGGATCCCCGGGGTATCCATGAAAATGATTTGCGAATCGTCATCGTTATAAATCCCGGAAAATACATTCCGGGTAGTTTGTGGTTTGTTGGAGACAATCGCGACTTTTTGTTTCAGGATATGATTCAAAAGTGTTGACTTACCAACATTCGGTTCGCCGATGATGGATACGAAACCAGATTTAAACATTATAGATCCTCTTTGGTAAAGCCCAGTGGCAACAATTCCTTGTTTTTCATAGTCTTCATCTCTCCGGTTGATGTCGCTAAAATGACTTCAGCATCTTCTTCCATCAACTCTCTCATGACTTGACGGCAGGCTCCGCAAGGAGAGACGAAATAGTCTTTGTCCGTGTAAACCATGATGCGTTTGATGTCCTCTTTTTTCACACCTTGAGAATAAGCAGTGAACAAAGCGCTGCGTTCTGCACAGTTGGACAATCCATAGGATGCATTTTCAACATTGACGCCTTGGATGGTTTTCCCATCTTTGAGTTCGAGTACTGCGGAAACGCGGAATTTCGAATATGGCACATAAGCGTTTTTTATGTTTTCTCTTGCCAACTCATATAATTTATTCAAACTATCACCTCTTGTATTTGGTCTGATTGATAATGGCGTTCTGCAAGGCGTTCATCTCTTCATTGTCTTCGTCTTTGATGTGATCATAGCCAAGACAGTGCAGGAAGCCATGGAGGGCGATAAATGCGAGTTCATAATCGAAAGAATGCCCGAGTTCTTCCGCTTGTCTCTTGACGGTGTCAATGGAAATGAAGACATCTCCGATTTCCACCAAGTCATCCAAGTTCTCAAAGCTTAACACATCGGTTGGTTTATCCATATTTCGATATGTGCGATTGAGATCGTGGATCATTTCATCGGTGACAAAAATGACTGAAAGTATCGTTTTTTCAGTCAATTTCAGATAACTGTATCCGGTTTTGATCACCGGTGTGATGATTCCTTGATATGTTTTTGAATCGTCATATTGATTGACGAAGTTAATCTTGATCATGCTCAAACCTCTTGATGATTGTTTGTACCAACGGGTGACGAACAACATCGCGGTCATCAAAATATAGAATATCAACGCTGTCGATATCTTGAAGGATTTCGCCGGCCTTTACGAGTCCTGAGATCATACTCTTCGGTAAATCGCTTTGGGTAATATCTCCTGTCACAATCATCTTCGACCCAAATCCGAGTCTCGTCAAAAACAGTTTCATCTGATTGATAGTTGTGTTTTGAGCCTCATCCAAAATCACATATGCATTATCCAAAGTTCGACCTCTCATGTAAGCAAGAGGGGCGATTTCGATGATGCCTTTTTCGATGTATTCCGTCGTTTGTTTTAGGCCTAAAACCTCATACATTGCATCATACAAAGGTCTCAGATATGGATCCACTTTTTCTTTCAAGTCTCCAGGTAGGAATCCTAGACTCTCTCCAGCCTCAACGGCAGGACGTGTTAGAATAATACGTTTGATGGATCCTTCTTTCAGTTTCTTCAACGCTAGTAACACCGCTAGATAAGTCTTACCGGTCCCAGCTGGTCCGATTCCGAATATCAAAGTGTTTCTGTCAATGGAATCGACATAGCGCTTCTGATTCAGCGTCTTGGGATATATTGGCTTTCCCGCAAACGTGCGAATGATCTCGGTACGCTCCACAAAAAGCGATAGGATATCTTCTTCGCTGTTCTCCATCAAAAGGTTTTTGATGTAGATGATGTCTCGATCCTGAAAACTGATGTTATTGCGAATCAATCCAATCAAAATACGAAACATCTTGGTTAAACTCAAGATGATGTTTTCTTCTTGAGTATCCACCATGACATCTTTGTTATTGGAAAAGATATCGACTTTGTATAGGCGTTTGAGCAACTTCAGATTCTTGTCATTTGAACCGAACAGTTCGACCAGTTCGTTCAAATTCTCCAGGTCACTCTCCAATTTAATGATATTTGTCACTTAGAGCAATCATCTCCTTTACTATCATTATACCACAGTGTCGTCGCAAATCCTACGGGATATCGCGGTTTTAGTGGAAAAAATAATGACAATTCCTAAAACAGAATTGTCATTAAAATCGACAGTAAAATTATTTTTTTTTGCCTTTCTTTTGGCGCGCTTTTAATTTCTTTGTGACACTTGGTTTCTCGTAATATTCTTTTTTACGGGCTTGAGCTAATGTACCGGAACGCGACACATCACGTTTAAAACGACGAAGTGCATCTTCGATGGTTTCGTTTTCTCTCACGACAGTCTTTGCCATTGCTTTCACCCCTTTTCTTTAACCATAGACATTATACTAGATATTAGTGCTTTTGTAAACTAATTTTTTTTGTCATTGTTTCATTTTGAGTTTTTTTATGATAAAATGTTATTAGTCGATATTTAGGCAATTTTTAGACAAAACGAGGTGGATGTCATGAGATTCATTGTAGGAGTTGGAGATTGGGATTTGGTCACGGTCATCGGCATTGTCGTCGGGGCCATTGTTGTTATTGTCATCCTGGCTTTGTTGATCAATTCCGGGAAGTACGCAGCGAGATATAAAAACTTCTATCGCAAGATGGATAAAACGATAAACAAACGATATAATGGAAACCTGTTGAATGAGGATATCGTAAATCTCTATGCGAAAGATCAAACCAATACATACAAGACATTGCGCGGAAAAGGCAAGAAAAAAGTCAAAAAGTATTTCGACTACTATACCAAGAACATTCCGGAACTTGTGATGCTCAAGAGTTTTACTTCTTCCGATAAGAATAAGAATCAGGTTGTTTTCCTGTTATTGGATGAATACGACAAGGTTCAATATCGTTGGTACAGCAAGAGAAAGACCAAAGGCATCATCAAAACCTGTGACAAATATCAAGTTCTGACCACATTTGTCGGTTTCTTGTATGAATTGCCACTCAATATTCATGAAGATGCACCATTCCGATTCACGAACCATGATAATGACTATGTATTGACCTATCAAATCGTCAAGAAAGTCAAAGGTGGAAAACGTAAAGTCAAAGAGAAAAAACTGTCCAAGAAAGAACAAAAAGCCTTGGAGCGCGTTCAAAAAGCCAAAGACAAAAAAGCAAGGAAACAAAAGAGATAAAAAACAAACCCAGAATCAATCTGGGTTTTTTGTTTGGATTTTTCCGTAGCAATAGGTTCCGTCAAAGGATGTCAAAACGACATCTACCAGAGTTCCAATCAAGTCTTTTTCTGCTTCGATTCGAACCAAGATATAATCTCTTGTATGGCCCTGAAGATAGCCGTCTTTGACTTGTTCCGGGATGACCTGGTGTGGTCTTCCTAGTTGACTCTTGATATGTGTATCTTTTAGCTTTTCACTCATTCGAAGCAGTCGATTGACCCGTTCCTTCTTTACATCACCGGGAATTTGGTTTTTCATGCGACTCGCCACAGTCCCTTCTCTTTTCGAGAATGGAAAGACGTGAAGTTCTTGGAAATTAACCGTTTCAATCACCTTCAGCTGTTCTTGAAAATCGGCTTCTGTTTCGCTTGGGAAGCCGACGATGATGTCTGTCGTGATAGCCAAATTCGGTATTCTGTCTTTCAAGATATTGATGGTTTTGATGTATTCCTCTGAGGTATATTTCCGGTTCATCAATTTCAAGATTCGATCACTGCCACTTTGCAATGGAATGTGCAAGTGATTGACGATCTTTTTGGAAGTGGAAATGACGTCGATCACTTCATCGTCCAACTCTGAGATTTCGATCGAGGAGATCCGAATTCGTTTCAATCCTTCCACTGTTTCCAGATCTCTTAATAAATCTGCGAAACTATAGTTCTGCAAATCCTGACCGTAACCACCGGTATGGATTCCTGTCAAGACGATTTCAACGTGACCGGAATCTACGAGTTGTCTTGCTTCTTGGAGGACTCTGTTCTTCGCTTTGGAGCGAATTCTTCCACGACTATACGGGATGATGCAATAGAAGCAGAAATTGTTACAGCCGTCTTGGATTTTTAAGAATGCACGTTGATGATTCTTGAAATCGCTAATGAAGAGATTGTCATACGTTTCTCTATTCTCTAAAATTTCAACTTTATTCAACGGGATTCGTTCGTTCAGATATTCATCGAGATATTGCAGGATGCGATCTCGGTTCTTGGTTCCAAGAACGATTTTGACACCCTCGATGGAAAGAATTTCTTCCGCTTTCATTTGAGACAAACAACCCATCACGAGGATGATTGCATCGGGATTATGTTGAAGCGGTCTTCTGATATATTTTTTGGATTTGCGTTCTCCAGTGTTTGTGACCATGCAGGAATTGATGATATAGACATCGCTGTAGGAATCGAAATCAACGATTTCATAACCGTTGTCTTGGAATAATTCCTGAATTGCTTCCGTCTCATAGGAATTGACTTTGCAGCCAAGTGTGTAAAAGGCGACTTTCATCTAATTCCCCCAGACATGGCGAAATACCGACATCACATAGATAGCTGCGGTTTCACTTCTCAAAATGGTATTTCCTAAAGTTACGATGGTTCCTCTGGTCTGTAGAAACTGAATTTCCGAAGGTGAGAACCCACCTTCCGGACCAATCAATACCAACGTGTTCTTGGTCTTTGGCAAGTTTTCCATTGCTGCTTTCAAGGTCTGCGACTCTTCTCTTGCATAGGCAATGAAGATCGTATCATAATCCTGATATGGTAATGTTTCGATGTTGCAGATGTCATGAATGATTGGCATTCTGTTTCGTTCGGATTGTTCTGATGCTTCTTTGACGATGGTTTCATATCTTGTCTTCTTTTTCGCAAAATCATCGATTTTCACAATCGAATGGTTTGTAGAAAGCGGAATGATTCCTTTCGCACCGAGTTCTGTCGTCTTTTGCAAGACGAGTTCGAAAGCATCTTTCTTGATCAATGCTTGGGCAATCGTCAGGTTCAATGTATTGTCCAAGACGATTTGTTCGTTTCCTAGGGTCAATATGACATCTTTCTTTGTGAATTCTTTGATTTTGGCTTCGTAGGTCTTACCTGAATATGAGACGACAATCAAGGCATCCCCTGGTTTCAGACGCATGACGTTTTTGATATGATGAGCATCCTGATCCGTAATGATTGCCAGGTTATTATGGATTTGCTGGTCTTGAATAAAGTATCGTTGCATAATATCACCATTAAAATAATACCATATTTTTCCAATAAGCACAGCGATTTTATACGGAACTTTTGTTGGATGAAAAAAAGCGTCGGTGGGATTCCGACGCTTTTGGGTTTAGTGCATTTGTTTGATGGCTTCATACGCTCTGGCGTTGCGACCATCTCTTAGGGTAACGATTGTCGTATCCGTGAATTTGGACAGGACTTCCATCTTTTGAGGTGGGGTTGCCAGAATGATCTGAACCGGTAATTCTTGAATGAACTTCATCATCGCCTTGATTCTCGATGTGTCCATCTTGTCGAACACCTCATCAAAGATGATCAAACCGATGGCATCATGAAGATGTCCGCCTTTGGCTTGTTCGAACAAACGAACGAAGGATGCCAAGGTTGCGACATAGAATGGTACCTGGGTCTCCCCACCGGATTTCTCCTTGAAGACTTTCGAGTACAATACTCGGTCGCCTTGGATGTTGGTGATGAGGATATCATAATCCATATAAGTACGATAATCGGTAAATTTGTTCACGATACCAGGAGTGTTGATATCGTCTGATGCGAGATTCACAAACAGTTCTTCCAACTGTCTTTGATACTTCATTTCGAAATCATAGTTCAGCATCTCGGTTCCGGCTTTGATCGCTTCATCGGATAAGACCATGTCATAGTATTCCCCGTATTCTTTGGATTTCGGGAAGATGAATTCATAGCGGTCATCTCCGAAGTGGATGTGCTGCAAGGTCTCGTTGATACGGCTGATTTCATCTTGAGCGGAAACGATATAATCCCGAAGTTTGGCGATGAAGTCTTCTTTGAACAGTTTTTCGGCAGACTCTCTTGCCTCACGAACTTTCGCTTCGTATTTGACGAGTTCGGATTTTACCAGTTTGTTGTATTCGTCCATGTATTCATGGATGTATTCCAATCCGAATTGATATGACAGGTTGTACTTGGAGACATACTTGATCTGTTTGCTCTTGAGGGAATCCTCGAGGCTATTGATCGATTCAAGCTCCATCGCAACACGATTTTGGTATTCTTCCAAGATATTGTTGATGTTGCTGGATTTCGAAATCTCGAGTTCATAGAGATCTCTTGCCTGTTTTTCGATCGTGAGATTCTCGGTAGATACTATCTCAATCTTGTTTTGTAGCTTCTTGATGGTCTTTTCATGTTCCAAAATCGCTTCGTGGAATTTGATTTCATCGGAGTTGAGTTTTCCGTTGCGCTCATATGCCTTTTGACGGTTGACCTCATATCCTCTGATCTCCTCACGAATATTTTCGTATTCAAGTCGAAGTTCAGACAAGTCTTCTTGCTTCAGTTGGTCCTTGCGTTTCAACAAGTCTTTCTTCTTGTCTTTCCAAGCATTTAGATCGATGAAGGATTCGAACATTTCCAGTGTACCGCTGATATCGATGGTACGGATATCACCGATTTCATCATTGATTTTTTGAATGTCATCTTGAACTTTGGTGAAGCGCTTTTTCGTTTCTGCTGCTTTCGCACGCCATTTTTCCAATTGCTTTTCTTGCGCTTTACGACCGATGAACGGTTTCTCTTGGTTTTTGTTTAAAGAACGTACAGTATAGCTGCGATATACCATTCCGCTTTGAGTGATTGCTTGTGGATGGTTTTCGAGTTGATTTGCTTGTTCTACCATCATTAGATTTCCACATACCATGTTGATGTAATGTCTTGCATCAACATTGTCAGAACTGATGATCGAAGCCAATGAATTCTCTCTGAAACTTTTGAAATGCTGGATCTTTTTGGTGTTGACCAAACCGATTCCATAAATATTCATGGAGTCTTTGATTTCATTGTAAACATCCAAAGCTGCATCAAAGTAACGCGGTTCAACGATTAGGTTGAAGCGTTGGAAGCCTAGATAATCTTCAATAGTGTCTTGCCACTCTGGATCGCTGATTTCCAATAATTCACAAAGGATATGAACATTGATATCGACGTCGTAGCGATTCTTAACGCCTTGAATGATGCTGGATTGAAGACGTTTGATCATCGGATTATAACGAAGATTGTGGTTTTCCAAATCCTTCAGCGTTACCAGAATCTCATTGATTTCAGTGATAAGGTCGTTCTTGATGTGGGTTTGTTTTCCAAGCTCTTCTTTGTTTTCATCGAGTATGGTTTCCAAGTCTTTTCCGACTTGTTTTAGCTTGAGTTTGTTTTCGTCGAAATTGGTTTCATCGATCTTCGACCATTCGATCTTCGCTAATTCACGATAAACCGGCCGTTTGTAATCGTTTTTGAGTTCTTCTACGATTGTCTTTGTCTTGCGAAGGCGTTTCAATGCATACTGACGAATTTCAGTTCCATCATTGATTTTCTTCTCGAGGTCGGAGAGTTCTTTTTCGTAGATTCTGGCCATCTTGAAGGTATCGTTGGAGGACATCATGGAATAGATTTCTTTGCTGCGCTCATCCAAGATCGACAACTGGGTATTGATATCTTCAATCAGTTTTTTGTTTTGTTCTTTTTCGATAGCGACTCTTTCCTGTTTGACATTGAGTTTGTCGATGTCTTTCTTCAGGGTTTCAATCTCCAGCATTTTCATGAAGAATTCGTAGAATGCCTTTTGGTCTTGATTGTTTTGGATATCTTCATAAATCAATTTGATATCGTTGAGATCCTGGACTTTCTTGCGAATCACTTTCAGGGTTGCTTCCAAATCACGATAGGCATTGATCGATTCTTTGATGGATTCGACGTCTAAGATTTTTTCTTCCAACAAATAACGATAGATGAAATCTTTGACATCGGGAATCGGTTTGAATGCTAAGGCTTTTGGAATCAAGGAGAAATAAGTTTCGTTGATGGATCCAAACAGAGATCGGAATGCGAGTTTTGCTTCTCTTCTTGTCAGATACACCTTTGTCGCTTGTTTGGTTTTCTTGAATCCGGATGTGGTTAATATCTTGCCTTCTTCATCCACGAAGAAACTATCTTTCATCTGACCAGAAAAATGATAGAAGATCACCTTTGGAGGTAGGATTTCACCGAATACATCGATGACTGTTCCGACGGTAAAGTATTCATCCTTGCTTTCATCGTAGAATTCCAAGCTGACATGCCCTGTGGTATCGGAATCTCTCAAGTATTCTTGATTGTCGATACCGAGTTTACATTTGACATAACCACGCAGATCACGCTTGCTCTTTTCATTGGCAGCCAAGTTGAAGATTTGATCTCCGGCTGTAATCACAAAGGCCACGGCGTCGATGATTGTGGATTTACCGGTTGCATTTTGTCCGGTTACCAACATGTTGTTTTTTACATGAATTGTCTCATTGGCAAAGAAATGCCAATTGATAAGACGTATTTTAGTCAGTTTCTTCATCGGTTTCACCTCCTGGTTTGACTTCGATTCTAGAAATGAGATCATAAACATCGTTGATGGCTGTGGTATTGATTGCCATCAATATCGTTGGGAAAATGATGATGGATGACCCGGATTTTGTGATATCGCCTACTGGTTCGATGATATTGAACTTTTTATACAGGCGAAGGATCGTCACAAGATCGGTTTTGTTGATTTTCTTCTTGAGTTCCAAAGAATCGTAGTATTGATGCAATTCATCGATTCGGACAACAATGTTGTCGTTGACGGATGTATCGGCTAGATGTTGATGGTAAAGAATTCTCAAGATGAGCAAAATGATGGTTTCATCCTTTTTCAATTTCATCAGATTCGAATTCTCTTTATGCGTCAGCTGGACGGCTCCGTTCTCACGATCCAAGAGAATCTCGTAATCGATGATTTCGAAGTATTCGTCGAAGTATTTTTTGTGACTCAACAGGAAATAGTACATCTCCTTGTTGTCTTTTTTGTCTCTAGCCAAGAATCCTGTTGACAGCAATCGCAAACAAGTTCTTGAAAAGAGATTTTTTTGGCTGCTGTTCAGCTCTTCAAAGTTTTCTAGTATCATGCGTCATACCCCCTAATAATCTCAAAGTCAGCCAGTTTGAATTTTGTATGTTCGATGTGCGATGTGAGTGGCTGAATATAATAGTCTAATTCATCTCCTGCGTATACCAGGATGTATAGCAATCGTAAGACCGCTTCATCCGACATATCATCACGGATGATTTCGGATGCCTTGATCTGTTTGTTCTGTTCAAAGAATTTGAGCAGATATCCATAGATGACATCCTCACTGTAGTTGCGTTCGAATTCTTTGTAGAATTCTTCTTGAAGCCTTATTCCTGGTCCTCCGTTGTTTTCTGCCAAGTATTGAGTATCCACACGTTTGTAGAAACCTCTTGGTGTGAACAAGGAATTGTTTCCGATTTGTGAGTAATTTGCGAATTGGAACAATGGTTCCAAATTCGTCATCGCCCGTTTCGTCTTGTGGCTTTTGACTTCGGTTGCCGTATAGCGTAGAATCTTCGATAGTTTCGAAATGACGTTTTCATCATCGGATAACAAGAATTTGATTTTGGCAATGGTCGAATTGACATAGACCTTGTTTTTTTGGTCGATTTGCTCGATGATGTAATTGATCGAATTGTAGATATCGATCATGTCATCGATTCGTTTGTTCGCTCGAACAAGTGCCAATTGATAGTTGTTGTGTGTCTTGACTAAGAATTCTTTGGCAATGACATCCATGATATCCGGATCCTGTTGATAGCTTTCCAACGTCTTGATGATCTCCAAACGATACTTGTTGATATTGTCGCTTGTCTTGAGTCTTCGATAGGCTTGGTCCACTAACTCGATTTTGTAATTGACCAATAGATTGATCAAATCCTTGATTTCGGAATTGTCTACTATCGTACGAATGTAGTATTTCATTCTGGAATCCAACTTGCGGATTTCCCTGACAAATGCAGAAGTATTCTTGTAAACCTGATCCAACACCATTCCGTATTCGCCATGATCACTCGTCAGCAATGAATAAACGGTATAAATATATCCTCTAAATTCATGACCTTCAGCTTCTTCTCCATAGATGGAATCGTTGGCGATGTCTCGCAAGGCTTCAATGATCGTGATAGCATAATCTCGAAAATTGATGATCTCGTCATAATCGTTGTTGACATCGACATCGATCCATTCGGATTCTTCAAATCGCCTTAGAACATAATTTGCCAAGTCCCGGTAGGTGACTTCTTCTTGTTCTTCGTCATCCGACTCGAATCGATCTGATAGTGGGTGAGCTTCCAGATAATCCATTATGACTTGTTTTGCCAGTGTCTTATCCAAACCTAGTATGGATCCTTGTTCATAGGCTTTGTAGACCTCCATCAAACAAGCAATATAAAGTTTTTGGTTTTTGCCGGATAACAGTCCGAAGAACTGTTTCGGTATGATATTGTACATATCCATAATCTTCACTTCCTAATTCTCTCTGTTATAAACAAAATTGCCGCCGACCAGACTTGATAAGGTGTTTTCAATCATTACCCAATCCTTCCGGAACAGCTGCAATTCTTTTTTCCCAAGTGGAGTGATTTGATAATAACGTCGCTTCATGCCTTTTTTGTTCTTGCCGGTATACGATTTGATTTTATCTTCCGCCAGCAAGCGTTTCAGAGCGGTATAGAGGGTCGCTTCCGTCAATTGAATGTTTTGCTTGCTGACGGCTTCGATGATTTTGGTCATTTCATAACCATAACTATCGAACTTCGCCAGTATGGACAAGATGATGTAGTTTGTAAATCCTCTGACATATTCGCCTGAATTCGTCATTATCTCACCTCCTTATATAACGTGGTTATGCATATCGTTTTTATACATAACGTGTTTATATTATACCGCATATTCATTCCTTTGTAAAGAGGCCAAATAAAAAAATAGGAAATCCATTCCTATCTTTTCATTTCACTTATATTGTCTGTTTAATCGAGTTCGATAATATTATCCTTTTTGTGCTTAAAAAAGTGGAAAATTGTTTACAAAATAAATAAAGTTGTCTCAATTATTTTTGCTTCAGAAATATAGAATTGCGAATTGATTGACTCTTGTAGCCAGAACATATGGAAAAACGTTGGAAGAGTTACAAAAGTCACAACAATTACATCTCTAGCCACTATAGTACCTAGAATCCACATAATGGAATTTGGTTTGTTTTTGAATATGATCATAATCAACAAAAGAATGAATATCAGATTTAAAAAGGAATTAGCGATCACATTCAGAATTAATGTGAATTGAACCAGTTGAGTGGTAGGCTCATCTACGGTGTATTCATGAAGAATCTGTTGATACGGATAAGCGATATAGATATTAACGATATACATTGCCAAAACCGCAAAGAGTGTCAGTAGAACGACAACATACCAATGTTTGTTCACTGGTTTTCTTATTTTTACTACCGGTTGACCAACCTGTTCAAGCGATTGAATCTCTTCTTTCAATGGGGATCGATGATATTGGACGAGGAAGTAGATAAAGTAACTCGTAGTGAGTAGAGTCAACACTACAGATAAGAGAAACGGATATGACATTAAGAACGTTTGATCATTAAATGCCAGTAGAATCCAGGCAGCAAAACCCACTATGAATACAAGCAAATAAGTGATAATGATAGCCCATGATTTGGCGATTGAAAACCGTTTGGAGAATCTCTTCTGATACTCCAATTCATACAAAACAATGGCTGTTAGGAAAAGTACAAAAGTCATTCCAATTAAAAAGCCAAACGCAATAAAATAAAGCAATACGATGGAATGATCCATAAAAGGATTTTGATGAATAACGGAACCAACGGATAGTAGAGCTGTTACTACGGATAAGAAAATGGAAACTGCAATCAATATCACGACTACAAGTAATAATCTTGACTTTTTACCTTTTACTTCCATGCCAACCTCCAAAAATCACGATACACTTTCTATCATATTACTATAGAATATTAACATATACAAGTCCATTTTCATTTTTAGAAATTCAATTTCTACAAATCGAAACTTATTTGCTGAGGGATTTTTACAAATGCTTTGTTGATGTTGTTGATTTTTGTTCTGATCCCAATTTCCATACATCGTTTATCAAGATGATCATATAGTTTCTTGGCATTTGGCACAGGACATTGATAATTTGATCCGAATTGCTTGATGTACTTCTGTTTGATACCTGGAAAGTGTTCATCGAGTTTCTGATAGAAATAGTCTCTCTGTCTATCTCTACAAGTCATTCCAAACCAAGGAAAGATGTGCTCCACATGATATTGCTTGGACAAATCAATCAATGCATCTAGATTCTCGATCGTATCATTGATGAAAGGCAGAATCGGCATAAGTGTGATTCCCGCATGGATTCCTGCTTCATGCAAAGCTTTGAGCGCTTCAAATCGTTCGATTGTAGTACTGGACCTCGGTTCGATGATTTTTTGTAAATTTGGATCTGCGGTTGTGATGGTGATGTTGACGATGACCGAATGGTGTTTGTTGATTTCCTTGAGAAGATCGATATCTCGCATGATAAGATGACTTTTTGTGATAATGGATGTTCCAAAGCCGTATTTTAGAAACAGCTTCAAAGCTCCTCTGGTCAATTCCAGTTTTTTCTCCAAAGGGTTATATGGATCGGACATCGAGCCCATGGCCACAATCCCTTTTTTGCGTTTTTTCATGAGTTCCTCTTCCAGGATTTTGAGGGCGTCTTTTTTCGGTCTCACTTGGTCGAAATTATCGATGCCGTAACAAAGGCTTCTGGAATCGCAGTATATACATCCATGCGAACAACCACGATACAAATTCATATTGTAATCGTGGTAGATCCAGCCATCATAACTTGGTTTGTTCTTCTGCAAAATGGTTTTTGCGATGATTTCTTCCATACTTATATTATACCAAATTCATTGAATGAAAACAGTAAAAAAAGCCAATTCGAATTGGCTTTTTACATTTTGAAACTATTCTTTATTTTAGACCAGAAACTCGTGTTCGTTTTGGGGGGATCTTCGACTTTTACAAGTCGTTCGAACAGCCGCTTCTGTTCTGAGTTCAATTTTGTTGGGGTGACTACGGTGACGATCACATGTTGATCGCCCTTGACTTTGCTTCTGACGTTTGGAGCTCCTTTTCCTTTGATTCTAAATTTAGAATCGGATTGGGTTCCACTCGGAATCTTCAATAAGACTTTTCCATAGACGGTTGGAACTTCGATTTCCGTACCCAAAGCAGCTTGAGCGAAAGTGATCGGGATATTGATGATGATATCATCACCCTGTCTGATAAACGTCTCGGATTCCTTGACTTCGAATACGATGTAAAGATCTCCGTTTGGTCCGCCGTTCGAACCTTTGTTTCCAAATCCTTCCAGACGGATCTGTTGTCCAGTCTCAATTCCCTCTGGTACTTTGATTTCGATTTCCTTGGTTACGCGTTCCACGCCTTCGCCATTGCAGTTGTGGCATTTCTTGGTAATCTCTTTTCCGGTTCCATGGCAAGTAGGACAGGTTCTTCTGGTCTGGGTTCTACCGAACAATGTTTGTGATTCCACAACGATTGTTCCAGTCCCGTGACATTGAGAACAAGCCTTGATATCACTTTTCGATTCCGCACCAAGTCCGTGACAGACGTGGCATTCATCATAGACGGGAATCTTAGCTTTTTCTTTCTTACCAAAGATCGATTCTTCGAATGTGATTGACATGCGGCGTTGAATATCGGACCCCTTTCGAGGTCTGTTTCGTTCACTGGCTGCGGATCTGGATCCACCGCCAAAGAAAGCACTGAAGATATCGCCAAAATCGAAATCTCCCTGACCAAAGCCGCCAAAACCTCCGGCGCCTCCGAATCCAGCGGTTCCATCAAAAGCTTGATGTCCGAATTGATCGTATTGTGCCCGTTTTGTTTTGTCGCTTAGAATGTCATATGCTTCTTGAACTTCTTTAAATTTTGCTTCCGCATCGGGTTCCGTGGAGACGTCGGGATGGTATTTCTTCGCCAACGTTCGATAGGATTTTTTGATTTCATCCTCACCGGCTCCTTTGGAAACGCCTAACACTTCATAGTAATCTCTTTTTGCCATAGTCGTTCACCCCTAGATAAAGTTGAATTGCAGTCGCCTGCAATTCAACCAAGTCTTACATTTCTTTATAATCTGCGTCAAAGACGTCGTCGTCGTTCTTTTCTTCTGTTTCAGTGTCTTCTGGTTGACCCATGTCAGGACCAGGTCCTGCACCTTGAGCACCTTGTTCTTTGTAGACGCGCTCAGCGAATGCTTGTGCAGTCTTTTCCAAAGATGCTTTTGCAACTTTGATCACTTCCATATCGGAACCTTTTAACGCTTCTTCCAATTCCGTGATCTTCGCTTCTGCTTCGGATTTTTCGGAATCGGTTACTTTGTCTCCTAAATCTTCAAGAGATTGCTTTGTGACAAAAATCAATTGATCCGCTTCATTTCTCAAATCTGCTTCTTCGCGTTTTTGTTTATCGGCTTCAGCGTTTTCTTCCGCTTCTTTCACCATGCGTTCGATTTCTTGTTCGGACAGGCTGGTGGAAGATTGGATGGTAATGGAGTTTTCTTTTCCAGTTGCGACGTTTTTCGCATGAACATTGACGATACCATTTGCATCAATGTCGAATTTCACTTCGATTTGAGGGATTCCTCTACGTGCTGGTGGGATGTCGTTCAATTGGAAATTTCCAAGATGTTTGTTGTCCTTTGCCATTGGACGTTCTCCTTGCAGAACATGGATGTCAACGGTAGGTTGGTTATCGGCTGCAGTGGAGAAAATCTGTGATTTTGATGTAGGGATCGTTGTGTTTCTTTCAATCAATTTAGTGAATACACCACCCAATGTTTCGATACCGAGTGACAGTGGGGTTACATCTAGCAACAATACGTCTTTCACGTCTCCTTGCAAGACTCCTGCTTGGATTGCAGCACCCATGGCTACAACTTCATCCGGGTTGATGGAGCGGTTAGGATCCTTTCCAAGAATGTTCTTGACTGCGTCTTGAACAGCTGGAACTCTAGTCGATCCACCGACAAGCAATACTTCATCGATGTCCTTTGCGGTCATTTTTGCATCACGGAGCGCATTGCGTACAGGTTCCACTGTGGATTGTACCAAGTCATGGATCAATTCATTGAATTTCGCTCTTGTCAATTCTTTTTCCAAGTGGACAGGTCCTGCTGCACCCATGGAAATGAATGGCAAGGAAATCTGTGCTTTTGTAATGGAAGAAAGTTCTTTCTTCGCCTTTTCAGATGCGTCGCGAAGTCTTTGGAATGCCATTTTGTCTTTTGACAGATCAATACTGGTTTCTTTTTTGAATTCTGCGACCAACCAATCGACGATTCTTTGGTCGAAATCGTCTCCACCTAAGTGATTGTTACCGCTGGTTGAGATGACTTCAAAGGTTCCGTCTGACAATTCCAAGATGGAAACGTCGAAGGTTCCTCCACCAAGGTCATACACCAATACGGTGTGATCCTTCGTTTTATCGATACCGTAAGCAAGTGCTGCTGCGGTTGGTTCGTTGATGATTCTCTTGACGTCCAATCCGGCAATCTTACCTGCGTCTTTTGTCGCTTGTCTTTGTGCGTCATTGAAGTAAGCAGGAACAGTGATGACTGCTTCTGTCACTTTACCGCCAAGATATGCTTCTGCGGATTCTTTCAGGTTGCGAAGAATCATCGCACTGATTTCTTGTGGGGTGTACGCTTTTTGGTTCACCGTTACTTTTTCCGATGTACCCATCTTACGTTTGATGGAATAAATCGTGTTCGGGTTGGTGATGACTTGGCGTTTCGCCACTTCACCAACTTGGGTTTCGTTGTCTTTGAATGCGACAACGGATGGGGTTGTTCTATTCCCGTCCAGATTTGGGATTACTTTTGCTTCTTTCCCTTCCATGACGGCTACACATGAGTTTGTAGTTCCTAAGTCAATTCCTATGATTTTCATATTTGTTCATCCTTTCTTACTCGTTGGTTTCATTGTTTTTGGATTGATTTTCTAATTCTTCTTGCGTTGCTTCGGAGATGGTTTCCTCCGGTTTTATATTGATAATGACCATACTAGGTCTCAATATTCTGTCTTTGAACATATAGCCTTTCTTCTGAACGCGAAGGACGGTATGTTCTGGTTTTTCGGGATCGTATTCTTTGTCGACTGCTTCTTGTTTGGTCGGATCAAATACATCTCCGATTTTGGTTTCAATCAAGGAAACACCTTCGTCCTTCAAAGAGTTGAAGATCATTTCATCGATCATTTTGAATCCGTATAAGAAATTCTTCAGATTCGGATCGTTGGTTTCCATATTGAGCGCTTGATTAAAGATTTCCAAAGAGTCGATCAATTTGTTTGCCAGAGAGTATCCCGCGTATTTGCGTTCTCTCAAGAGATCATCATTGACTCGCTTCTTGTAGTTCTCCATTTCCGCTAATTTACGGAAATATTTCTCTTTTAATTCTGTGAGTTCTTCCTGGATTTCCAGCAACAACTCGTCAGAAGTCGGTTTCTTCTTTTTCTTGGATTTCTTTTCTTTGGATTCTTTTGTTTCTTCTACGGTTTCGTCTTCGATGGTTATTTCCGGCGCCTCGATTGTTGGTTCGGCGCCAACCTTCTTATCTTTTTCTTCACCCATTGTGGTTTACTCCTCTTCTTCGTACAATTTGGCGATATGTTTCGCGATATATTTGATGAGCGGAATCACGCGACGATAATCCATTCTTGTCGGACCGACAAGGGAAATCGTGCCTTTTTCTCCATCGTGAGTATCGTAGCTCGAAGAGATCACTGTGCAATCGTTCATTGCGGTAATCTTATTCTCGCTACCGATTTTGACGGAGATGCCATCCGCATCTTGATCGACAATCTTAAAGATTTCGTTATTTTCGATGGTCGAGATGAATTCTCTCAATTTTTGAATATCATTGAATTCCGGTTGATACAGCATGTTGCTGGAACCAGTCAGATAGTAATGTGATTGCGCGAACTTCGAGAACGCTTCGATGAAGGAATCGACGATGGTTTCGCGATACTTCAGAAGTTCCTTGATTCGGCTGTGTTGAATCTCGTAATGAAGTTTTTCGGATACTTTGGAGATTGGTGTGTCCACTAGCATCTCGTTTAAGAGATCGATTACTTTCACAAGTTCGGATTGATCCATATCCTCGGATAATGTGATCTGTTTGGATTCCACATGTCCGAAATTGGTAATCACGATAATCAGTGCTTGATGCTGCGAGATTGGAACCAACTGAATCTTCTTGACTTTCGAATGATACGCATTCGGTCCCAAAGAGATTGCAGTGCAGTTTGTCGCTTCACTGAGCAGGTTGATTGCTTCGTGAATGATTTCGTCACGATCTAATGCGCGATCAAAGATCTGATCGAATTCGAAGTAACCATCGGTTTCTTCATCGAGATTCTTGACAATCGTTTCTATATAGTATCGATAGCCCATTTCCGAAGGTACTCGACCGGATGAAGTATGGGTTTTTTCTATGAATCCGAGATCTTCCAAGACACCCATTTCATTACGGATGGTCGCAGAGGATACGTCTAATACTTCTGCCAAAACCTTGGAACCGATAGGTTCCGCTGATTTCACGTATTCGTCAACAATCATTTTTAGAATCATTTCTTGTCTTTTCGTCACTGAAATCACTCCCTTAGCACTCATAATATCTGATTGCTAAACAAATTATACTCGAAGTCATTAGCAATGTCAAGTGTTGAGTGCTAATATTTACAAAAACATCACAATTAAAAAAAGAGTCTTACGACTCTTCTTATAAATATGGATTTTCTTTTTTGACGACCGACCATTTCCCCGAAGGTCCATGACCGGGATAAATCGTAGTCTGATGGGAAACATGATCCGTGAGATATCTTAATGATTTCAGCAAATCCGTTTGATTTCCGGAAAACAAATCGGTTCTTCCGACACTATCGGTGAATACCGTGTCACCGGTAAACAACCAATTCTGATAGCGGATGCAAATAGACCCTTTGGTATGACCGGGAGTATCGATGATTTGGAACGATTCTTGATTCCATTGAAATCCTTTGGATGAATCGGTATAAATAACCGATACGTTTGATGGCAGGCGAAAAGTCGATCCAAAGGCTTTGGCATAGTTCTTATCGTCATCCTTTAATAATAGAGAATCCGTTTGACTGACCAAAAGAGAAAACGCAAATTCTTTAGCCAATCTCTCAATTCCCCTGATATGGTCGTAATGTCCGTGAGTTAGAATTACTTGTTCCAAATGAAGTTGATTTGCTTTGATATAGTCCAAAATCGCTTCTGCATTGAATCCGGGATCGATCACCAAAAGGTGATTTTCTTTCGATAACAGATAGGAATTGATCTGAGCGATATTGTCATGGAATACTTTGAGTTTCATCATTGGATCAGATATGCGCATCCATAGATGCCGGCATCATTCCCAAGCGAGGCGATTTGAATGTTTGCTTGTTTGATGAAAGGATCGGTCATCTGATAGAAATACTTCTCGATCAAATCGATGAGGAATTGTCCGGCGTGGCTCACACCGCCACCGATCAAGATGATTTCGGGATCCAAAGTCAAAGAAACATTGGCAATTGCCAGCGCCAAATATTTCATTGCTTCATCAATCGTTTTAAGTGAGATGAAATCTCCTTCTTTTGCATAGTCGATGACTTTCTTCGCACTGAAACTTTCATAACGTCGTAAAGGACTTTTTGCCTTGGAACGAATCAGATTTTCTTTTGCCAAACTGATGATTCCAGTTGCGGAAGCTACCGTTTCCAGACATCCCTTCTTCCCGCAGTTGCAAGGAAAATTGTGTCGGAAATCGACGATGGTATGTCCGAGTTCTGCTCCCGCTCCATTGACACCTTCCATCAATTCCCCGTTTAGAACGATTCCGCCACCGATTCCGGTTCCCAGAGTATACATGACAACCGTACGATACCCTCTGGCTGCTCCTTTGTACATCTCACCTGCCGCAGCGACGTTGGCATCGTTACCAGCACGGATGATGATGTCTTTGTCTTGTAATAAAAGATGCAGTTCCTGGACTAAATCTCTGCGTCCCCAATTCAGGTTGACGCAGTGAACGACGACATTATCTTTCACGGGACCGGGTACACCGATTCCGATTCCTTTGATTTCTTTTAAGTCGACTGTTTCTTTGATGGATGCGACAATCGCAGGAAGGATGTGTTCTCCCTTGTCGCTTCGATCGGTACGGATACTCCATTTATCAAGAAGGATTCCTTCCAAATCGAATTTCCCAAATTTAACACTCGTGCCACCGACGTCGACTCCGATGATGTATTTTCTCATAGATTCACCTCAAAAACATTGTACTATGTTTTACCTACTTTTGAAAGAGGACAGAAAAAAAGCATCCAAAACGGATGCAGAAATTGCTTTCTTATTTCTTTTCCTTGTGTACTGTTGTCTTTTTGCAGACAGGGCAGTACTTCTTGACTTCCATACGATCTGGATGTGTCTTCTTATTTTTGCTGTGTTGATAGTTTTCGGAATTACATTCTGTACATCTCAGCGTGAATTGCACTCTCATAAACGACCCTCCATTCAATTACTAGTATATTCTATAATTTATTGCTTAAAAAATCAAGTCTTTTTTATTGCAAATGCTTCCCTTTGTGGCTTGGGTTTTAGCAAATAGAAAGCACCCGGTTGGCGGGTGCCGGTCTAAATCGTTCTAACCCTTGTGATTCCTTGCAGTGATTTTAGTTCCAAAACTAGTTTTTCCGGTACCATATCTTTGAAATCAAATGCGAATACACCATAGTCTCCTTTGAATTTGGAAACCGAAGTTTCGACGAATTGTTCAACCTGTCGGACCAGTCTGTCGATGGATTCTGTCACATGATCTTGGTCATGCACTAAGATAACGAGGCGTTGTTTTCCTGCAATTTCACCCAGGATGACGTTTGGATAATTTACGGAGTTCTGAATATCTCCGCGTTCCATGAAATTCATCAACTGATGAGCAGCCATGATTGCACAGTTGTCTTCGGATTCTTCCGTGGAAGCTCCTAAGTGAGGAATCGGAATGACATGGTCGAGATTGGCAACGAAATGATTCGGAAAATCGGTGACATAGGTTTTAACTTGTCCCGCATCCAAAGCCGCTTTCAAAGCTTCATCCTCGACCAACAGGTCGCGGCTATAATTTAGAAGAACGAGACCCGGTTTGACTTTTGCGAATGTGGTTTGATTGAAGAAATATTTGGTTGATTCCAACAACGGTAGATGCAGCGATATGAAATCGGATACTTTGAAGAGGTGATCAAGATCATTGGACAACTCGACTCCCGGTTTCAAAGCTTTCATAGCCGCTTCGGAGATGTATGGGTCATATCCATAGACCTTGAGTCCAAGATCGAGACATGCATTCGCCACTCTTCCACCGACGGCACCCATACCGATCACAGAAATGGTTTTCCCTTGTATTTCTGTTCCACTAAAGGCTTTTTTTGCTTTTTCGATGGTTTTCAGGATAGCCTCATCGGCTTTGTTTTCTCTTACCCAATTGATTCCGCCGACGATGTCACGGGATGCCATCAGCATACCGGCGATGACAAGTTCTTTCACGCCATTCGCATTGGCTCCAGGAGTATTGAAAACAACCACTCCGGCATCTGCCATCTTATCAAGGGGAATATTATTGACTCCCGCTCCCGCTCTTGCGACTGCGAGAAGGTTCTTATTGATATTGTATTCGTGCATGTTGAAACTGCGAACCAAAATCAGATCACTCTGGTTTTGATCGTCTGAGACTTGATAGTTCTTCTTGAATTGATTCAAGCCGATCGGAGAAATATTGTTTAGGCAACCGACTTTCATGATTGATGCTCCGCTTCGAATTCTTTCATGTATTCAACCAAAGCCAAAACTCCTTCATAAGGCATTGCGTTGTAAATAGAGGCTCTCATTCCACCAACGGAACGATGACCCTTCAGATTGACAAAACCACGAGTTTTCGCTCCGGCAATGAACAATTTGTCCAATTCTTCGCTATCTGTCTTGAAGGTCACGTTCATCAAAGAACGGTCGACTTTGCGAACGGTACCATGGAACATTTGTGATGCATCGAGTGCATCGTAAAGCAGGTTCGCTTTCTTAAGGTTCTTCTGATACATCGCGATGACTCCACCTGTGTGTAAGAGATGTTTGAAGACCAACCCACAAATATAGATACCATAGGTTGGTGGTGTATTATACATCGACCCTTTGTCCGTGTGTAATTTGTATTGCAACATTAAAGGAGTATGTTCCAAATAATCTTTTGTGATCAAGTCTTCTCGTATGATTACGATGGTCGTTCCAGCTGGGCCAATGTTTTTTTGTGCTCCCGCAAAAATCAAACCGAATTTGGATACATCGATTGGTTCCGATAATATGTTGGAAGACATGTCGGAAACCAAAACTTTTCCTTTTGTATCCGGGATTGATGTGAATCTGGTTCCATAGATCGTATTGTTTTGAACCATGTGAACATAATCGGAATCTTCTGAAAACTTCAGATTGTTCAAATCGGGAATATAGGTGAAAGCTTGATCTTCACTGGACGCGATGATTCTTGCTTCTCCATAACGGGATGCTTCCGCAATCGCTTTTTCGGTCCATGCTCCAGTGTGAATGAAGTCCACGACTTTGTTCTTGAATAGATTCAATGGAACCATGGAGAACTGCAAAGTCGCTCCCCCTTGAAGAAACAGGACTTTGTAATTGTCGGGAATTTCCAGTAGGGTTCTAAGGTCGGCTTCTGCATCATTGATGATTTGTTCGAAGTCTTTGGAACGATGGCTCATTTCCATTACAGACATTCCGCTGTCCTTATAGGAGAGCATTTCATCTGCTGCTTGTCGTAAAACTTCTTCTGGTAATACTGCCGGTCCGGCAGAAAAATTGAATACTCTTTTCATGTTTGTACTCCTTTATAAAATTCGTTTTCCTTCCAAGTAATACCGTTTCTCCTCGGCTTCTCCAAGCGAGAATGATTTTCGTGGTAAAACGCCATATTCTCGGATATACGGTAATAATAAATCACGTTGTAATGGTGGCATTGAGATGGCAATTGATCCCTTTGTTTTTTCAACAAGAGAACGAAGGTTCTTGATGCCGTGAATGAAATCGATCGAAGCTTCAGAATGAGTCTCTAGATAGTCATCCAAGAACTGTTGAATCTGTTTGATGGTTGTGAATGGATTGTCAGGGACATTTAATTTGATTTCTACATTTCCTCGGAATATGGAAAGTTGAGAATCTCCTGACAAGGTCTCTTTGAGTCCTTGAATCAAATCATCATCCACATCAAATAGGATACGATGAATCGGTTCAAAGGTCAAGCCTTCATCATAGAGACTGATGAGTTCAACCAAAGCATATCTTGCAGGATGCGTAAGTCTTTCTTCTTCTTGTAGATTGTTTTTCAAATTATCCCAACAGACTTTGGCTGCGGCCAAAGAGTGGTTCCCATCACCAACAATCAAAGAGATATCGTCATGCAAGGATTCCAAACGATCAATGATCGGTTGTGTTTCGGGAATCAAATAGCCTCTTACATGACCACCATTCATATTTAAATTGAAATCATACAACAATTCATATTGTTTGCGTTTTTGGTATAATTCTTCGATAATTTTGTCTGTTTTGTCATCAACCAAAGTCAGAACATGAGGCAGTTCAATCGGTGCTTTCTGACGGATGTGAACTCTCGGTGGAATACGTTCTGGCACTGTTTTCTCAGTTGCTCTGATTCTCCCATTCTTATGCGGTTCGAATTCGTACTCCTCCAGATCAATGGCTATAATCAAACCTAAACGCCTTTTGACAAAAGGCGTTTTACGATCGATTAATATGAATCCCTTGTGTTCTTCGAAGATGTGATTTCGCAAATATCGGTCCATCGTCTCATTCACTTTAACGATTTGATATTCCATGTCTTCTTCCAAAAAAGCTTCGGGAAGAATCAAATGATATGTCGAAGGAACATTATCGACCAGGGATTTTAATTGTTCCCAATATTCTGGCTCGGATGTGAATTGATCACAGGCGATGACCGACCATGTTTCCTTGTTGATGGAAGGACGTGGTAGTAAGATGGTCGGGGTTGTTACGATTGACATTAAAGAATTCCTTGATCCAACATCGCTTGATATACTCTCATGAAGCCTGCGATGTTGGCTCCAACAACTAGATTTCTATGGTCAGTGTATTTTCTGGCTTCTGTATATGCTTTTTTGAAGATGTCAGCCATGATGACTTCCAACTTTTGATCGACTTCCGCATATGTCCAAGGATAATGCATTGCATTTTGGCTCATTTCCAAACCGGATACTGCAACACCTCCGGCATTTGCGGCTTTTCCAGGCGCAAATAGGATGTCAGCGTGTTGCAAGTATTTGGTAGCTTCCAAAGTTGTAGGCATATTTGCGCCTTCAGCAACTAGGAAACAGCCATTTTCAACCAATGCTTTCGCACCTTCAAGTGGCAATTCATTTTGAGTTGCGCATGGAAGTGCGATGTCACATGGAACGGTCCAAATATTAGTAGGATTGGAATCATAGACTGCAGAAGGTCTATATTCCAGATATCGTTGAGAGAATTCAGGAACTTGTGCTGTCAACATCTTGACAATATTAAGGTCAAGACCGTTTTCATCAAAGACATAACCGTTGATATCAGACAGGGCGATGACTTTTGCTCCGAGTTCTTGCGCTTTCAATGCAGCAAACATTCCAACTTTTCCGCATCCGGAGATAATCACTTTCTTACCTTCGAATGTGTCATTGCGATATACTTTCAACATTTCCGATACGAAATAACAGAGTCCGTATCCTGTTGCTTCTTTTCTCACCAAAGAACCACCATAAGTCAAACCTTTTCCGGTCAAAACTCCTGTGTTCTCATTTCTGATTTTTCGATACATTCCATACATGTATCCGATTTCCCGGAAACCGACTCCGATATCACCGGCTGGGATATCTGTGTCAGGGCCGATATGACGGTAGAGTTCTTGCATGAAGTTCTGAGAAAATCTCATGATTTCATCATCGCTTTTTCCTCTAGGGTCAAAGTCGGATCCACCTTTACCACCGCCCATAGGCAGTCCGGTCAATGCGTTTTTGAAGGTTTGTTCAAATCCCAAGAACTTCAAAATGGATTCGTTGACAGATGGATGGAAACGCAATCCGCCTTTGTAAGGACCGATTGCCGAATTGAATTGAACGCGATAACCTCTGTTGACACGTACGATTCCTTTGTCGTCAACCCAGGTCACACGGAATTTAACGATCCGTTCCGGTTCGATGATGCGTTCCATGATGGAATACTTCTCAATCTTAGGATCGTTGCAAACGATGAAATCCATCGCTTCGAAAAATTCTTCCACAGCCTGCAAATATTCTGGTTGTGAGGAGTTTCTTTCTTGTGTTCTTTTGAACAAGTCGTTCAGGTATTCGCTATTAAACAATTTGCTCGCCTCTCTCTTTTTTTATAGTTACGATTGCTTCACAATCGCTTGTTTTTTTTCGTAAAAAAAGCATAATCAAAAAGGTTTATGCCGTTTTTTCAAGATTCTGTTTTTCCTCTGTTATGACTTATCTTTTCCACATTATAAATTATACAATGAAAGCGCTTTTAATACAAGGATTTTTTTCTGGTTTATGTAAATAAATTCAAGATTTCCCAAATGGTTTCCATTTTTGTTTTCAAGACTCAATCAAGCCATAAAAAAAGTCGGTTTTGATCCGACTTTATTTCACAATTCTCGTCCAACCCTCAGGTCCTTCGATATCACCATATTGAATTCCCGTCAAGAGGTCGTACAACTTGCGTACGGTAGGACCGACTTCGGTTTCACTGAAGAAGATTTGATGTTTCTCACCCATATCGATCCGTCCGATTGGAGAAATAACCGCTGCGGTTCCACACGCTCCTGCTTCTTTGAAGATATCAAGTTTGTCGATATAGACTTCTCCTTCAACAACTTCAAGACCCAGTTCATGTTCTGCCAGATACATCAGACTTTTCTTTGTGATACTAGGAAGTATCGATGATGATTTCGGAGTGATGAACTTATTGTCGTATGTGATTCCAAAGAAGTTCGCAGCTCCGACTTCATCTATTTTTGTGTGTGTCAAAGGATCGAGATAGATGCAATCCGCATATCCCATTTCTTTTGCCATATGATGAGGATACAAACTAGCAGCGTAGTTTCCTCCCACTTTACTGTTGCCGGTGCCGTTTGGTGCAGCACGATCATACTCTGTGATCACGAATTTGTTTGGAGCGAGTCCGCCTTTGAAGTAACTACCGACCGGCGAACAAATAACACTAAAGATATATTCCTTGGCAGGTCGAACGCCAAGATTGCGTCCGACTCCGATGATGAATGGTCGGACATACAAGGTCGCACCAGAACCGTATGGAGGTACCAAATCTTCATTCGCTTTTACGACTTGTTCCACAGCGTCGATAAACTTTTCAACTGGAACATCCGGCATCAACAGGCGTTTGCAAGAATCTTGTAGCCGTTTTGCATTCATATCCGGTCGGAACAATTGAACTTTACCGTCCTTCCGTCTGTACGCTTTCAACCCCTCGAAAGCTTCCTGTCCATAATGTAGGGCGGGTGAGAATGCGGAAATCTTGATACAATCATCCGATTTCATCATTCCTTCATCCCATTTACCGTCTTTGTAGTAGGAAATGTAATTCGCATGGGTTTCTCGGCATTCAAATCCTAAGTTTGCATAGTCTGTCGTCTTAATCAAAATATGTCCTCCAAAAGTAATATGTCGTCATTATCATTATATGATATGTTAGCGCTTACTTCAAGTATAAAATACCGAAAGTTTATGAA
Source organism: Bacilli bacterium (assembly GCA_016935815.1). Taxonomy (GTDB): domain Bacteria; phylum Bacillota_I; class Bacilli_A; order Izemoplasmatales; family Hujiaoplasmataceae; genus 4572-104. The sequence goes on from JAFGQH010000057.1 coordinate 33,551, forward strand.
ACAATTTTCATGTTTACGACTTATTTTCCAACTCTTTCATTTGGGTCGCCAAATCAATCGTCGGATGGTTCTCGTAATGAATCATTTCCCCTTCCCAGGTTCGAAAGAGAATATGGTCTTTCCCTCTGGACAAAAGGTATTGTGGCAACATCGGTGTTTTCCCTTTGCCAAGAGGTGCGTTTACGATGTATGTTGGGATAGCCATACCGGATGTATATCCTCTCAGATGTTCCATGATTTCGAGTCCATCGTCAATGGAGGTGTTGAAATGCATGGTTCCTCTGACTTTTTTTGCATGGAAAATATAATACGGTTTGACACGGATTTTCAGTAACTCTTGATTCAAACACTGCATCACGAATTTATCGTTGTTAATGCCGTTTAGCAATACGGCTTGGTTTCCCAAAGGGATTCCGGCATTTGCCAATTTTTCGCAAGCCATCTTGCTTTCATACGTCACTTCCATCGGGTGATTAAAGTGCGTATTGATATAGATTGGATGATACTTCTTAAGCATCGTGCATAATTTGTCGGTGATGCGTTGTGGCATTGTGACTGGTGTTCTGGTACCGATTCGTACATATTCCACATGAGGAATCGCTTTGAGTTCTTTCAACAACCATTCCAATACTTGATTGGCGAGTGTGAACGGATCTCCGCCTGTGATCAAAACATCACGGATTTCTTCGTTTTCTCTGATGTAGTCGATCGACTTCTTGAGTTCGGTTTTGTTGACGGCACGATCCTTGGTTCCAATGTTTCTTCTTCTTTGACAATGACGGCAATACATCGCGCATTCATTGGTCACATTGATTATAAGTCTGTCAGGATAACGTCGTGTGATCGTTCCTGCAGGATTTGTGAATTCCTCACCCATTGGATCCAGACCATGCGTATGGTCTCTTAATTCCAATGCGGACGGAATCGCCAGCAACCGGATCGGATCCATTTTGTCTTTGACATTGATCAAACTTAGATAATAGGGCGATATCGCCCAGCGGTATACTTTGGACACGGCTTTGATCTCTTCGATTTCAGCATCGGACAATCGAATGAATTTCAAAAGTGTATCCACATCGCGGATTCGATGTTTGAGTTGCCAATGCCAATCATTCCAGTTTTCTTCAGTTGCATCTAATATGGTAAGTATGTTTTGTTTTCGCTTTTGGATGACTTCGGATTGTTCCCATCCTTTTGGGATGGATTTCTTTGCTTCCAAGTAATCATCGATGCGAGTTTTTAGAACCTTCGCACGTTCTAGACTGATTTCCCTACTTGTTTTCATTATCATACCCCCTTAGTTTTATTATACCACAAAAAAGGTCTTTTTCGTTCTTGGCCGGTAAGACTTGAGTTTTCTTTATTTTCATATATCGCAAATGTATTATGGATTTCGTTTGATATTTGATCGGATGATCCATTTATCAAAAATGGTCAATAACTGTGGTAAAATTATCAGCACATAGAACAGCGAAGTGATAGCTCCAACCGCGATGATCAAACCGATTTGTGAGATCGTCGGGATGGAAGAAAATATACTGATAACGAGTCCGGAAATCGAGAACAGCATAGCGGATGTGATGACGGATGGAGCGGAACTCTTGATTGCAATTCGAATACTTTCTGTTTTTTCCAGCTGGAGTCTTGACTCCATATAGGATTTGCTGAGAAGTATCGCATAGTCAATGGTGACTCCAAGCAAGATCGCTGAAACAATCAAATTGGCAAGAAAGACCATTTCACCACTTAAAAAGTATAACATCGTCATTGTGAAGAATACGGATGTCACGATTACAAGTGGCAATAGGATCGGCATGAACAGGTTTTTGAAGGTGATGAAAATAATCGCCATTACAGCGACAACAGCCAAAATCAAAACGAGGTTGTAATCGACTGAAACCACTTCCTTGATGTTGTAAGCAATTGCGGTTTCACCAAGAATGTAAAATTGCTCCACCCCCAAGTCAGTCAACGTCGTATGAATGTCTTCGTAATACCCAAACGCTTGATCTCCTTCGACCGCACTATCCAGATTGAATTGAATCAAAGCATAGTCCTGAGAATAGAATCCTTGAGTGACCATAGCCAATGTGGCCGGGTCGGTTATTACAGATTTGTAATAAATACCAGCTTGTACATTCGATACATAGTCCATCCCCAGCAATGCCTGATACACGCTCAGTTCACTGGAATCATCTATAGGCATCAAGATTGTCATTGGATTGGTTTCGCCGAAAGTATCATTGATATAGGACATTTCTTGGTAATATTCGGTTCCTTCGGATCCAGCAAAACTGGAAGCACCATAGGTGTATTCCGTTTTAGTCTGAAAATAGAGAGAGGCCCCGAGCACAACGATTAACAACGCCATAAAAGCATAGCGAAACTTATGCAACTTCGCTGTGACGGTTCCTTTGAACAATTCCTTATGTGGTTTTGTTGTTTTATCCAATTGTCTGGAAAACAGACGAATCAATTGAGGTAAGAGAATAATCGTCGATAGGAGACTGATTAGAATCGCTTTCGCAAACACGATACCAATATCAAACCCAATCGTAAAGCGCATGAAAATCAATGCCAGAAAACTGACTCCGGTCGTCAATGCAGAAGCGATGATCGGCTTCTTCGCCTTCTTTTTTGCATTTTGGATTGCCGCTTCCGTTTCCAATCCATTTCTTCTCTCTTGATGGTATGCGTTGATCATGAAAATCACATAATCAAGTGAAATTGCGATTTGCAAGACAATCGCCATCGAACTTGTGATAAATGAAATATCCGGCAAAATCGCATTGGTGCCAAGATTGATGATAATCGAAATTCCGATCACGATCGCAAATATCACAATATCGAAAAAGGATCGACTGAATACCAGCAACAGTCCCAAAATCAGTGGAACACAGATCAGCGTGATAATCAAAACCTCACTCTCGATCATATCTCTGGTTGACATCGAACTGATTGCACTTCCTCCAAACGCAGGAGTATATCCATCATTTTCCAACAGACTGCGAATGTCGTTCACAGCGACCATGGTGCGGGGATCGCTTGAATTGGTCGAAAAGATGACTTGAAACAACATCTCGTTATCGCTGATGAATGTATCATGAATGGAATTGAACTGACTCTGATATTCACTTGGCATATATCCAACAATCGTCATAAATGCATCTGGATAACTCATTCCCATTGCTAGCAGATTGTTCATCGAAGAGATAGCAGTGGCTTGTTCGAGAGCTGACATATTTGATAACAATATCTGAAATGTGACTTCATTCAGGTAATCATCGATATAGACGACTTTCGCAACATTGTCCAATGCCAAAATCTCCTGTTTGATACTCAAAGCAGTCGAAACCGACGATTCATCAAATGCCAAAAGAGCAGTTGAAGTATCGCCGAATTCTTCTTGATACAATTCGATTCCCTGAGTCACCTCGGAATCTTTTGGTAAATAGTTCTGCAGATTATAATTCACCTTCACTTGACTGATGAAACAAGCAGATATGACAGCCAACAAAAGGAATACAATCGAAACACCGTACTTTCTCATTGTTTCTCTCCTTTTTTAGTAAACTGTTGTTTATTTTTTCTTGATACATTCATTATATTGCAGAAATGTGAGAAAATCATGAACCCATAAAAAAAACCTTCCGAAGAAGGTTATTTATCTAAAATAAAGATCGCACCTGATTCCCCATTCATGACCAATTGATCTTCATTCTTGATTTGATCGATACGATTTTTGGTACGGATGATTACCGGGATATTCTTGGTTCTTGCTAGAATCACTCCATGAGAGCAGTTACTACCGAAACGAGTGATGATCCCTTTGAGAATTCCTTCAGGAATACGGTAAATGAGTGACGGAAGAATGTCGTCGCAGACTAGAATAAACGGGATTTGTGGAAAATCGCTTTCGCTTTTCTCACCGGATTCCAATCGGGCAAGACGATCGAAGATATCTTCTACATCATCAACTTTGGAACGGAAAATCTCTGATTGCATATTCAGAAAATTGGATTTCAAATCTTCTTTCATTCGAATCAAAGCACTGAGCAGATCATACCCTTGACCTAGAAGATTATCCATATACTTCATCATCTCCACATCTTCCAATAATAGAACATGGGATGTGAAGATCAGAGCGGATTCGGGATCAATCTCCAAAGCCTTTTGATAAAGGTCTTCGATTTCTTCTTTTGCTTTCTGCAAAATCACCAGAAATCGCTGTTTCTCATGCTCTGTGTCAATCTTTCTAATGTCGTGGTATGAGGTTTGTTTTCGCTCTATTTTATAGGCGATACCGCTTGTTTTTTTGCCAGAAACACCAATGCCTCTGATTTCAATCAAAACGATCACGTCCTTCCTTTTCTATTGTAACATAATATCAGAAAATTGATTATATTTTTCCCGAATAATTTCTCTTTATAGTATAATGGAATCAGGTGATACTATGTATACAAGAGAAACAGTCAAACCGGTTCGGGTCGGAAACCTGATTATCGGTGGCAATAACCAAGTCGTCATCCAATCGATGACCAATACATTGACCAAAAACATCAAAGATACCATCGCTCAAATTTTGCGGTTGGAGGCGGTGGGATGTCAATTGGTCCGAGTTGCAATTTTGGATCAAGAGGATGCCTTGGCAATCAAACAGATCAAAGAACAGATCCATATACCTATCGTAGCCGATATTCATTTCGATTATCGCTTGGCTTTGGCTGCGATTGAAGCCGGAGCGGACAAAATCCGCATCAATCCTGGAAATATCGGATCTGATGAGCGCGTCAAAGAAGTTGTGGAAGCCTGCAAGTCCAAAGGCTTGCCGATACGCATCGGCATCAATTCCGGTTCTTTGGAAAAACATATTCTAAATCAATACGGATCTCCTACTCCCGAAGCTATGGTCGCTTCTGCCGAGTATCATGTAGGATTATTGGAGCGATTCGGGTTCAGCGATATCATCATCTCGATCAAATCCTCAAACATCTTGGATACTGTAAAAGCGAATGAGCTCGCTGCGAAACGATTCCCATATCCACTTCACTTGGGTATTACGGAAGCTGGTACGGCGTTCTCCGGAACCATCGCATCATCGATCGGTCTGGGGATTCTGTTACGTCAAGGAATCGGTTCTACGATGAGAGTATCTTTGACAGCCACCCCGGAAGAGGAAATCAAAGTCGCCAAGGAAATCTTGGTCAATTTCGCACTCATTCATAAACCAAAACTTGTCAGTTGCCCTACTTGCGGGAGAATACAATATGATATGATTCCGATTGTAAAGGAAATCGAAACCTTCCTGGAAACCGTCGACAAACAAATCACGGTTGCCATTATGGGTTGTGCCGTCAACGGACCGGGAGAGGCTCAAGGAGCCAATATCGCAGTAGCCGGTGGCAAGGAAGAGGCGCTCCTTTTCATTGACGGAGTCAAACAAAAGAAAATCCCTCAATCCAAATTGGTCGAGACTTTGAAACAAGTGATCCTCGATTACAAAGAGTGATAAACCAAAAGAAAATGCTTTCCGGTTGCTGACCAGAAAGCATCTTTTTTTATACAATAGAAACGAATACTCCTATGATGTTTTGCAGGATGTTATTGTCATAGAGGTATTTGCTCAAACGGAACTCCTCTGTAGACAATTGCATGTCCTTATCCAAAAACGGATAAATCAAATCGTTGATTGCAGGAATATTGATGACGAGTGCCAAGATGAAAAGCAATACTTCAATCAATAATCCAACTTTCAAAGCGCCGAATAAAACACCCAAAATCTTGTCGACTTGTTTGATGATTGGAATGGATGTGATCCCCTTCGCCAATAGTTTCAACAGCCAGAACACGATCATTGATCCAAAGAAAAGAATCAAGAACGCCAGGAACAAAAGCGCCAATGATAGCACTAAATTTGTGACTGCGTCTGTGATTGATGTGGTCAAAGTGTTGAAATCGATAGAATCAACGATCCAGTTTGCCATGAAGTCAGGCAATCCAAGTCCAGCTAATGCTTCCGGGAGATTCGCCTGCGTCAATTGGGTTCCGAGAATCTCCGAAATTCTGCCTGACAGATAATCGTAGATATTGGTCCTCATTGACTCACCGAACCATCCGTCCAAAACCGTTGAGAACGGTCTTGCCAATAAGATCGAAGCAATCAATCCGAAGATCGACGATGCCATTTTAATCACTTTCGTTAAAAATCCGTGTTTCCATCCTAATACAAGAAATAACAGCACCAATGCCACTATTACGACATCAATAACTCCAAAAAATCCAAAATCCATACTTATTCCCCTCTTTCAATGTATTCCAGATAATCCTTATACGTGAAGATCATCTGTTTTGCAGCGAACACTTCATCGGTTCGCGATATTGGTGTAGTGAGTGGAGCGTTCCTTAATGTGTCCGGATCTGTTTTGGCTTCTTCTGCAATTTGGTTCATCGTCTCAATGAAGTGATCAATGGTTTGCAGGGATTCCGTTTCCGTCGGTTCAATCATAATCGATTGATGGAACAACAACGGGAAGTAAATCGTAGGAGCGTGCATTCCGTAATCCAGGAGTCGTTTGGCAACGTCCAAGGTGCGGATTTCATTCGGATTGTGTTTCAATCCGTCAAATACGACTTCATGCATGCAGAAATCCTGAATTGGAAGTTCATAGTTCTTTCTCAGTTTTTCTCGGATGTAGTTCGCGTTCAAGACCGAATATGGTCCCACGTTCATCAAATTCTCTTTTCCGAGATTCAGGATGTAAGAATAAGCTCTCAATTCGACCAAATAGTTTCCGAAAAAGCCGGAAATTTGACCGATAGCATCGGCTTCGTTGGAAATATAGTAATAATCGTCGAGTTTCTTGATGGTTGGATTCGGCAAAAATTTCACCAAGAAATCTTTGACTCCGACAGGACCGCTTCCCGGTCCTCCGCCACCATGAGGAGTGGAGAATGTCTTGTGAAGATTGATATGCATGATATCAAATCCCATATCTCCAGGTCTGACTTTGCCAAGCATCGCATTGAGATTGGCACCGTCATAATACATCAATCCACCAGCTTCGTGAACCAATCTCGTAATTTCCTGGATATCTTTTTCAAAGATACCCAAGGTATTCGGGTTGGTCAACATCATACCGGCGATTTCATCGCTAAGAACTGCTTTCAAAGCATCCAAATCGACCATACCTTGATCGTTGGATTCGATTTCGATGACTTCCATGCCGCTGACTGTCGTTGAGGCAGGATTGGTTCCATGTGCTGAATCCGGAATGATGACCTTATTCCGCATGAAGTCTTTATTAAAGTGATGATATTGTTTCATAATCATCAAACCGACCAATTCTCCGTGGGCTCCAGCATAGGAATTCAGAGTGAATTCGGACAATCCTGATATCTTAGCCAGGGAATCTTGAAGTTCGTGATACATTCTAAGAGCTCCTTGAATCGTGCTGACAGGTTGATATGGATGAAGTCTTGGGAAGGAGAAAGTCTTAGCAATCTCTTCGTTAATTTTAGGATTGTATTTCATCGTACAAGAACCAAGTGGATAAAAACCTGTTTCCACGCCATGATTTTTGTGCGAGATATTGGTATAATGGCGAACGCAATCAAGTTCGCTAACTTCCGGCAATACAGCGTCGGTCGTTCTGAGATGATTCTGTAAATCCGAAATGGAATATTTCGGATATTGCGGTTTTGGTAAGGAATATCCAACTCTACCAGGACTGGAGAGTTCGAAAATCAATTTGTCATATTTCATGATAATCCCTCCAATACACTCAGGAGTTTATCAATCTCGGCTTTGGTACGTTTCTCCGTAACAGCGAAATTGATCAGATTCTCGTAATCATCCGAGAACCCTGACAAGGAGAATCCTCCAAAGATTCCATTTGCCAGCAACGCTTCTTTGATCAAATCATGAGACAAGGTCGTCTCCAAAGTGAATTCTTTCAGAAATGGTTGTTGGAATGGATCAAAGAATTTTTTTGTTTTCAGCAATTGGTCGTATAAATAATGGGCATTCTGATAGGAAAGAGAATTGACCTCTTTGATTCCTTGTTTCCCCATTATAGACAGATATACCGTGGAGTACAGCACCAAAAGCGATTGATTGGAACAGATGTTCGAATTTGCTTTGGCTCTGCGAATGTGTTGTTCTCTGGCTTGTAACGTCAAAACAAAAGCCCGGTTGCCAAAGGTATCCGTGGTATAACCACAGATTCGTCCCGGCATCTTACGTACGTGTTTTTTGATAGTAGCCAAGTAACCGATGGTCGGTCCGCCAAAGGATAATGGCATCCCGAGAGACTGACAGTCCCCGCATGCGATATCCGCTCCGTTCTCACCTGGAGTTTTCAAAACGCCTAACGCGCTGATATCCCCGTGTTGAATAAAGATGGATTTATTTTCATGCAACAAATCGGCTAAGCCGTCATAGGACTCGATCAATCCGAAGAAATTCGGATTTTGAACGATGAGTCCAGCAACCTCTTTGTCCAACATACCAGACAATGCATCTTGGTCCAGCACGCCATCTTTGGCTGGTACCATTTCAAATTCATGACCTTTGAATCTTAAATAAGTCTTGATGACTTGGATTGCACTTGGATGCATGGTGCTAGAAATCAATATCTTGTTCCGTCTGCTGATGGAACAAGCCATAAAACAGGCTTCTGCCGCCGCTGTCGTCCCATCGTACATGGAAGCATTCGAGACATCAAGACCAGTCAAAGATTGGATCATCGATTGATACTCGAAGATGTATTGCAATGTTCCTTGAGACACTTCTGGCTGATACGGAGTGTAAGATGTCAAAAACTCCTGCCGTGATGTGATAGCATCAATGACAGAAGGAGTGTAGTGATCATATAATCCCAAGCCTGAAAAAATCAGCAATTCCTGATTCTTATCGCTTAAGGTTTTGAGATAGTTCCGAACTTCCATTTCCGACATCTCGGATGGTAAGTCGTATTCATGGTCCAACAAGACCTCTTTCGGAACCGCGGCAAACAACTCATCGATTGATGAGATGTTGAGTTCTTTCAGCATCAGCTCAATGTCTTGTTTGGTGTGCGGAAAGTATTTGAACATGTTGTACCTCGCTATAAAATTGCTTCGTATTCTTCTGCGCTCAACAAGTTTTCCAATTCTTCTTTATTGGACAGTTTGACCTTGATCATCCAAGCTGCGAATGCATCTTCATTGACCTGTTCCGGCTCTCCAACCAAATCCTCATTGATTTCCAGTACTTCACCGGAAACAGGTGAAACAAGGTCGGATGCTGCTTTCACGGATTCGACTGCACCAAATTCTGTATTGGCTTCAACTGCGTCTCCTACTTCAGGAAGATCGACGAATACAACGCTACCAAGTTCTTTGGCTGCGAAATCGGTGATTCCCACTAAAACCTCTTCATCATTCAATTTCTTTACCCATTCGTGGTCGTTGGAATAAAGCAGACCTTTTAATACTTTGCTCATAAAATGTTAAGCCCCTTTCGTTTTATAGTTCTTCGTCAAGAATTTTTTATCTCTTACAAAACCAGGGACCATCTTGTTCCTGATTTTGACTTGGATTTGCGTGTCTTTTTTGTTGTATGGACGATTGATCATCGCCAAGGCAATCGGTGTTTCCAAACTGACTGAAAGATATCCTGTGGTAATAAATCCGACAAGTTCGTCGTTGGAATAAACTTCATAAGTAGCTCTAGGAATTGCCAGTTTTGTCAATTCGATTCCAACAAGCCTACGCTTTAAGCCTTCCTCTTGTTGGTCGAGTAATGCTTGTTTTCCGATAAAGTCGGAATCGGAATCGATTTTTGTAAAGAATTTGAATCCCGCTTCCAATGGTGTGACCGTATCGGAAATCTCATGACCGTACAGCGGCAGCGCTGCTTCAAAGCGCAAAGTATCACGAGAGCCAAGTCCGCAAGGAACGACTCCTCCGACATGAAAAATCGACCAAAGCTCTGTAATTGCATCATCGGATGCATAGATTTCAAATCCATCCTCTCCGGTATAGCCGGTTCTGGATATCAACAGATTATAAGGTCCATATTCGAAATATCCATAGTGAAAGAATTCCAAAGAAGATAAATCAATACCCAAAAGCTGTTTGACTTTTGCTTCTGCTTGCGGTCCTTGTATCGCAATCTCGGAGATTTCCTCCGATCGATTGATTACCGTAACGTCAAAATCGTCGGTTTGATCCACTAACCAACTGTAGTCTTTGCCAACATTGCTGGCATTGACAACGAGGAAATATTCTTCATTCGACATCTTGTACACCAATAGATCATCTACGATCGTTCCGTTTTCATAAAGCAGCATTCCGTAGGTTACAGACCCTGGTTCTTTGTCCAAGATGTGATTGCAGAACACATGATCGATAAATTTTGTTGCGTCTTTACCTTTGACTGCGAATTCACCCATGTGACTGACATCGAACATTCCTGAGGCTTGTCTGACTGCCAGATGCTCATTCTTGATCGTGTCATACACAATCGGCATCATGAAACCGGCAAAATCTTCCATTTTTGCGCCTAAATCCACATGCGCTTGATATAGACATGTGCGTTTCACTTCATTCATTGGATATACCTCTCATTCATTATACCAAATTTTTCTATTTCTAAAACAGAATATCCAAAAATTCATCAGCTTGAAGATTATAGATATAATCTTGAATCTCGATTTGGTCGAGAACGGCTTGAAATGCGGATTTGGTGAAGGCGACTCCTTTGAACAAATCCATGAATTCATCGGCGTCTTCAATCAAGAAGTAGTCGCCCATCAGATTGATGCGTTTGACGATGTTGTTCTTGAGTTCCAATGTCGCTTCAATCATACCGGCATTGGTTTTACCTTTCTTCATGACGGTATAATTCGGATTTTTGCCATAGATGAAGTCTTCATCCAAATAGGATGCTTCGATGGCACGAATGCCTTTGACATCCTCTTCTGATAGAGTAATCTGTGATTTGCACAGGTTCTCTTTGAAATAGGCACGAAAATCTTCGACGGTTATATCGATGTGATCTTTGATGTTCGTTACCCTGCTCCTGACCGAATCGATGCCCTTGGAAACCAATTTCTCATTGTCAGGCGTGATTGCCCTAACCATGGTTGCGACATCGGTATCGATCATCATGGTACCGTGAACGACCGAACGGTTGTTGACACGGTAAAATGCGTTTCCAGAGACTTTGCGACCGTCGATCAAAATATCGTTTCTGCCAGAAAAGACAGCATTCAATCCAAGGCTTTTCAATAGGGAAACAACGTGTTCCAAATAGGTATCAAACACGAAGTCCTTGTTGAAGGTTGGCGTGATGAAGCTCAGCATCACGTTATTCGGATCCGCAAAAACACATCCACCACCGGATTTTCGGCGATAAAATTCAATGTTGTTCTGTCTCACGAAGTCGAGATTGACTTCATTTTCAATCAATTGATTCCGACCGAATATAACGGTCGGCTTGACCTGCCACATGAAGAAGTATTCTTCTTCTGGGTAGTGTTTTGCTAAATATTCTTCGGTTGCCAGGTAAAATGACAAACGTTCCGTCTTCTCTGACGGATGATTTACATAGATCATAAGTCCTCCAAGAAAAAGAGAGAAACTAGTCTCTCTCCAAAAATTCTTTCATTCGTTTTTCTTCAAGTTCGGCTATAAATTCAGTAAATGGTTCGATTTTTTTGTTGATTTTGTATTCATCAATGGTTCTGTAATACTCATCTCTCATTTCTTTTGTGATCGAAATTGGTAAGAATCCCTCGAGTTCCAATTGGTAGTTGAGCAAGAGTCTTGCCAATCTGCCATTGGCATCCATGAATGGATAGATCTTAAGGATCTGCAAGTGGGCGAATGCGGCTTTCTTCAATCCCTTGAGTTCTGGATCATTCAAGTCAGCGAAATAGCGATCCATCTTGCTGAAGATTTTCAAATAAGTTGGCGGTACATGTTTCGCTCCTAAGATGAATAAATCTCTGGTTCTATAAACACCCCCGTTGATGATTCCATCAACAAGGATTTGGTGCAAATCTTTGACAATGTTTTCGTCATATTGTCTGTGTTCGTTTACCATACGATGCACTCTTTGAATTGCATGGTAATTGTTGATGATTGCTTTTCTGACTGTCTCACTCTTGTCAGGAAATTGACGGGAGTGATCTTCCAACAAGAAAACGACATCTTCGTAGGTGAAATCTCCGTTCTCAAAACTAGTAGACTCGTAAATGTACCGTTTGTCAAACTCTGTGCAACGATTTTTCAGTTCACTTTCGGACAACATTTTTTTCTTGTCGGCTACTGCTTGTAAAAGAGCTTCAGCTCCTTTGATACTCATATTACATCACCTCTCTATTTATAATAACATGGAAAACCCTTACATTCAATTGTTTTGCCAAAATATTTATTCAAAAAAAAGCAACTTTAAAAAGTTGCTTTTAGGCATTTACATTGTTATAGGAATATTTGATAATCTGATAGATGACATCCTTCGGAATATCGCCGTAATTATTGGCTTTGAACCAGAGTTCGTCTCTTGTACTCTTGTTCTTTGAAATCGTCGGATATTTGATAATCAAGCGGATTCCTTTTTCCAAATCGTATTTGAATGCCATGCGGTAGTAATTGCCGAAATTCATCAATACGAGGAACGGTTTGCGGTCGACATAGAAAGTGATCCGGTCATCGTCCAATTTGGTTACTACATTTGGCATTTCTCGGATCGATTGGACCAAATCATCAAAGGTCGGTTCCAACGGTTTGAACATCTTTGGCTTTTCAATGTAATATTCGATCGAATTCGCCTGGTTGGCAGGTGCCGTTGTTTTGGAGAATTCTGGATCGACATGAACATCTTCATAGATCATGTTGGTTGGATCGATATTTGCTTCCGAAGAAACGATGGTTTGTTGGTTTGAAACGATCATGGTCTTGTGACCATCTTTTGTAGCGATGGTTTTCTTGCCTTGTTCCCTCTTGACATTTTTGGATTGAGATTGAGGTTGTTTCTTCGGTTGAGCAGAAGATCCCTCTCTGATTTCTTCGATTTCTTCTTCGAGTTCTTCGATTTCCTCATTTTTCTTGGAATGCAAAGAACTGATAATCAGATGAACCACATAAAGAAGAATACTAAGTGCTGCGACTCCTACCAAGTAGAAAGTCGAGAATGCTGAGTAATTCGTCAATTTATAGTTGAAGAACCAATATGTCAGATATCCCATCACAGCTGCCATTTCCACCAACAAGATGAAATGGGCGATACGTTTCCCGTTGGATTCTTCTTTGAAATGAGTTCCGAACACGTGTGCAAAGATAATCAGATTCAAAGCGATGAGTCCAAAGAAACCGACAATCAGAAGATTAGTCGTATTGCTCGCCTGTGCATAGATGTAATAGTTGATCAATCCACCGAAGACAGTGATTGCGATGATGAACGTGTAAAGTGGTATGAATGCTGCTCTTGCCGTATTACGACTTACAAATCCGTTGTTTCGATATTCACTGTTCGCGAGGACCAGATAGACAATTCCGATGAGTATAGCAAGAACGCCAATCCCACCTTTGATATACATTTCATATGTCGCAGACACGGTTACCGGAATGTACCATTGACCAAGGTCATTCCATGGAACGGCTGCGAGAGAAATGAGCAAAATAGATATTAAAATAAGGAAATTACCCAGAAACTTTTTCATTCAATTCACCCTCTAACCTGTATATATAAAAATTATAACCAATTAACCTATCTATGTCAACAAAGCAAACTGTTTTTAGCCTTGGAATTCCGCCAAAATATAAGAGATATGAAATGAAATGTGACACGATATGTCGCAAAAGCAGTAAATTATTCCTTTTTTCTGTTTTTTTTAATCAATATAATTGTAATTCGCAGTACCCTAATATATAATGAAAACAGAGATATGATATGTTTATTACAATTTAATGGAAAAAGGAGGTTTATTATGCAAGTCTTAAAAGAATCAGTTAGAAATGCGATCGTGGAAGGCGCAATTGCGGAATTCTTCCACAATGGTTTTCAAAAGGCGAACATGAGAAGAATTGCTGACAACGCCAACATCACTGTTGGAAACATCTATCGTTATTACAAGAACAAAGAAGAGTTGTTTAACGAGATTCTACTTCCTGCTGAACGCGCGATCGATGATCTGGAAAGTTTCGACAAGAAACTCCACGTCACCAGAATCGATAGTGAAGAAGATGTCAACCAATTGGTTCAATACGTAATCAATGTCTTAAAGCCTTATACTCGTGAAGTCTTCATCATGATTTACAACTCAGAAGGAACCCATTACCAAAAGGTAAAAGCACAACTTGAGAAGCTGGTTGTTGACAAAGTCAACAGTTTCTATCCAAGACAATTCGACAGATATCTGTTGACCGTTTTGGCACAAAGTTTTGTTCAAGCAGTATTCCATGTATTCAAAGAAAACGTGAACAACATCCGCAAGATCCAAGAGTACATTTCTCAACTGGTTGTCTATTTCTTCCGCGATATGGACAAGAGAATGTTCTAAGAAACAAGAAACAAACATGACAAGAAAAAAGTCATACCAGAAATCACTTCTGTTATGACTTTTTTTTATCTACATTTTTTCAAGTTCCAAGACATTTGTCTTGCCAATGATCGTTTTCGGTAAGGATTCCAATACGACGATTTCAGCTGGTTCTGCATAGATTCCCAGGTTATCTTTGATGAGTTTTTTGATTTCTTCCTTTTTAAGTGGTTGTTTTCCTGGGACCCATACTAGGAATAATTTAACTTTCGATCCTTTCAGTTCGTCGGGAACACCGATGGCTGCCACTTCTTGTACGGATTCCTGATCCATAAGAAGATTCTCGATTTCAGAAGGTAACACTGGCATTCCTGACACTTTTATGATTCGTTTCAGACGCTGTTTGAAATGAACGTAACCCTCTTCATCTAAAAATCCCAGATCTCCTGTTTTGACCCAAGATTTGCCATTTAATTCGACAATGGTCGATTGGGTTGCTTCTGAATCGTTGCGATAACCATTCATCATAGTTGACCCCGACACCACGATTTCACCAGGTTGATTGAGCAGTAGGAATTCATTTGTTTTTAGATCGACAATCTGAACTTCTAGTTCCGGCAACGGTTTTCCAACCGTACCATCTTTGTTATCGCTTAAGGTATTGACAGAACAAACAGTCACTACTTCTGTTAAGCCATAGCCTTCCAAAAGTCTGGCTTCGGAATAATAGTATTCCATCACTTCGTTAAACCGATTCTTCAAGTCCTGTGCAACATAGTCCCCTCCGACAAATGCTTGTAGGATGTTCTTTACGGAACGGGAACGGAATTCCTTATGCCGCAGTAACGCTTCAAACAAAGAAGGTACTCCTATGATGAAATTGATCTGGTTGCTTTCTATCAGAGCGACCGCTTCGTCAGCGTCAAACTTAGGCATCAATGTATCCACTCCACCAAACATGACCATCGAATGGATTCCCATGCAAAGCCCAAAGCCGTGGAACATCGGCAACACTGCCAACATATGTTTGTCTTCAAACTCCTTCAAGCCCAATATATATTCGGTTTTGCTGGAAAGAAAATTGATCGCATAATTCGATAATTCAATGGTTTTCGGTTCTCCCGAAGTTCCCCCGCTATGTAAAAGGAATGCGGTCTTTTTCGGATCGATCTTTTTGACTTTCACTTCTTCATCTTTGTAAAGATCAACAAGATAAAGAACTTGCTTACTTGGTTTTATCGCTTTCAGTTTTTTGCGATGGATCAGACGGTATCCGAATTTCTTGATTCCTCCGAATTCGGTAACCGGCGTCACCAAAATAAATGTTTTGTCTTCTTCTTTCAACAACGCTTCGAAATGCTGGTAGAAGGTATCCAAGATAATCAAATGCTTGGATCCAGTTTGTTTCATAAATTTGGTCATCTGGATTACCGGTGTCAGCGGATGTACCATATGACAGACAACACCGATTTCATTCAACGCATAAAAAGAAAATATCGCTTCGAAGACATTCGGCATTGCCAAAGTGACAACATCACCAGCATTTAGTCCAAGGCTGATAAATCCAGCAGCCAGTTTGTTCACTTTGCCATCAAACTCGGAATACGTGATGTATTTCTTCATGAACAACAATGCATTGGAGTTTGGATGTTTTTTGGCGGTATCATGCAACGCGCCATAAAGTGTTTGATTATAATTCATAATTTCCCCCTAGAAACGATACCCGAAAAGGTATCCGATAATAAATATGATTGCGAATAAAATGAATTGATGAGTGACAAAAACCCATAATGAATTCCGTCCGGTAAACAAAACCGGATTCTTCGGTGACATCTTGACGCTTGGAATCAAAGAAACACGATTTGCATAGAACTGCCGTCCGATAACCGTACCGATCATGATCATACCGGAATATGGAAACAATCCGAAATAATCAGCGCCATAGGCTCTCGTACCATACAACAATCCTGGAATGTCTTCCCAACGAATTGTACTTATATAACGAAGTTGCCAGAAATGGGATTGAATTCCCATGATGATGATAAACGTACCCACCAAAAGAATGAACCAGTCATAATATCTAGCCCAAGCCGTTTTGGGATCGGCTTTGATTCCAACCTTTTGAAACAACCAAGATAAAAACGATGGAAGACTCCAAAGCAACCAAGTCAGGAAGATGCTGACACCAAACATATGGATGACTCCAAAGATGATGAAAGTATTCATTCCGGTAAACTCTTCAATCAAATAGGTTATGATTGAAATCAATGCAGCTACCCCCATCAGTTTCAATGAACGAGCCAGATTCGATTTGGAGAAGGTAAAACTGATTCCCGAAACGATTAGAAAGACGGAAACAAAAAAGAAGTGTCCGTAGAAACGCAATGTAGAGTTCCAGTAAAGTTCCGCCAACTGGTTCAACCAGACGAACCCGGAACGATTCAATTCATCAAAATTGTTGAAATAACTGTCCATGTCCTTCAAATCATACATCAAATGATCGAAGACCATCATCAGAATCGCAAATCCTCTTGCAAAATCCAGTTCCCAAATACGTTTCTGTTTCATCTATCTACCTCAACTATAATTCCTTATTATTATATCATAAGATTTTTTTTTTGTATTTGCAACCAATAAAAAACCTTTTGAATCCGTATATTATGTGAAATCAAGCTTCCATCATAGAAAATGGCTGAATTATGTTATAATATTCCTCGGAGTGATATCAATGGTAGATTATGACAACTATGTCGATTTATTAATCGAAAAAGATAATGAAGCCTTTCAAGTGATCTATGAGAATACGAGAAAAGGTGTCTTTTCTATGATTATCTCGATTGTCGGCAATAAAGCAGCAACCGAAGACCTCATGCAAGATACTTACATGAAGATGATCGAAAAGATTCATCAATACAAACGCGGCAGAAATTTCTATGCTTGGCTCTTGCAAATCGCAAAGAATACGGCACTTGATTACTACCGCAAAGAAAAACGGATGAATGTCTACGATCCACAAGAAAAAGAATATATGTTCGATAGCGAATACACCGAAACGGATGATTATGCCGTATTGGATATGGTGAAATCTTTGGATGAAGAAGAAAAACAAATCGTGCTTCTTCGAGTCGTATCGGATATGAAATTCAAAGACATCGCCAAAGCGATTGCCAAACCCCTTGGAACGGTGTTGTGGATTTATAATAAAGCAATCAAGAAGTTACAAGACGAAACCATTGGAAAGGAGTGATACGATGAACAAAAAAGATATGCTTGCCAGAATCAAACAAGCGGCGTTGGAAGAGATGCCAGATGTCAGAAACAGAATCGACATCAATCAGATCAATATCGAACCGAAACCGGAAACCATACGGAAGCCACTGAGTCTTCGCAAGGCATTCTCGTACACTTTCGCTTCCATATTTATCCTAGCAACCTTTGTCATCGGATGGAATTTCATCAATCTAGGAACGGATTCGACTCCACTCGAATCCGATGCGGAAATCGTAGGTTTCCAAACCGTCTCCGCAGCCGCATTGCTGGATTCCTTCTCGCTTACAGCATTATCCGAGACCACGACTACAGATTCGGTACTTCTACTGTCCGACAGCACAACGACAGAAGCCAAATACGATCCTGTCTTAGATGAAATAGGTCTGATCAACAACTACCTCAACATGGCTGAAACCGTGTTGGTGGAAGATGGACAATATCTCTATGAAACCATCGAATCCGATATGTCCGCATATGCTTACGCTTTCCGATACAACGGAAGTGATCTATCCGGAAATCTGATTACCTATACTGGTTACTACAACATCGTTGAAGTCGATGGTGTCCAAACCGAACAAGGTATTCTGATTCATGAGACTACCCAATTCCAATACGAAACCAAAACCAGCGGTACCGGAGACCAACTCCGCTACTACTACCAGATTCGCGTGAATTCGGAAAACTATATTGAGGTAACAAATAACAGCACAACGGACTCTCAGACCTTTGCTTACAAGCTCTACCAAAACAGTCAATTACAAAACCAGAGTGAAGTTACATTGATCAAACAACGAACCAATCTTCAAGCGATGATGCAAATCACAAATCAAACCGGCGACGAAATCGGTTTGGCCGTCCAAAGAGAAGTCTCTGAGACCCAGCAATTCCGAGTCAACTACGATATCATGAAAGCCGGTGTCGACACAAGTGGTGAATTCACTGTCAGTTTAGAATACAACAGCTCAACACAAACCTACGGCTACAAATACGTTATAAACGGTACTGTTGTCAATGAGAATCGCGGACACAAAGGCGGTAGAGCAGCTACAGACGATGATTTCACACCAGGAAACAATTCACAAAGTCCGTTTGTCACAACGGCTAGTGTAACGACTGAGCAGGACACCACAATCCCAGGTTCCGGTTCCAATTCGGGAACAAGACAAGGCAATGGAACTCCGCAAGGCAATCAAAACAGCAACGATATCGTGATACAAACCACAGCAAGCAATTTGTAAGATAAATGGATCAAACGAAGAAGGTGAGATTTCACCTTCTTTTTCATGTTTAATTTTACATTTTGATTTCTTATGCTATAATGAAGTCAAATGGGGGGGTTCAGATGGACGGAAAATGGGGTATCCCAATGAGCATTCCATTGTATGACTTTTTCGAAGGCTATGAATGCAAAGAGGAATCCGGTTTCGTTGTTTTCTTTGAAGATGGAACCATCTTTTCATTTAACAGTTCATTTCCAAAGATAATGGAAATTGACAAAGATATCCTTCTGCATTCCAATGTGAAGGATTTATTTTCATGGCAAGAAGGAATTCTCGAAACAGTGTTGAATGGAGATACCATCAAAGAAAGCTTCTTGGATGCTGGAAAGTTTTTGCAGGTTTACATTGGACCGATGCATTGTCAAGACGACAGAGTAAAGGGCTTCATTGTGGTATCTGATAAAACGGAGATACAAACCTATATTAATGATTTGCGAGAGAGTTTGGATAATTTCAAAGAATTAATCAATCATTTTCATATTGGCTTAGCTGTCTTCGATGACTCAAGCAATCTCATCGAAGCCAACGATATTTTTTGCGAAAATCTAGGCTATACTCAAGAAGAAGTCGTTCGTTTGAATGCGAGGGATTTCATCTATGATTATGATAATCGTACAAAATCCCAAAAGCGGGATGTAAATAAAATCATCTTCTTTGGTCAAGACAATCAACACATTCACAAAAATGGGACTTTGATTCCCATCAAAGGATATGCTTCCATACGAGAAATCGCCGGAAAAAGAATTGCAGTCTGCCTTTACGAGAACATCGAAGAGATCAAGAAATCTTCCGCTCGTTTAGAACAAAGCGAAACAATGTTGCAAAACTTCATCAGCAACTCTTCGGATGTTGTACTTGTTCTTGACAATAATCTGCAAATCTTCTACATTTCACCAAACACCAAGAAGGTCTTTGGCTACAACAAAAGCATTCCCAAAGCCGAAATCGCGAAACGCTACTTCCCTTTAAAAGACAAACAATTCCTTGCCTTCATTCGTGCAAGTATGAGGACGAAAGAAAGTGCAACGGAGTTCGAATACATCATCAAGCAAAAGAACAACATTATTAAAACCTATTCGGTTCGAACATCAACCGTGACATTCAATCAAAAAATGATTATCTGTTACATCCGCGATGTCACAAAAGATAAAAAATACATTGAAGAACTGAAAATACTGAGTTTCACAGACCAGTTGACAAAACTGCACAATCGCCAGTACATGGAAGAACAACTCTTCGAACTGCGAAAAAGCGAGAACTATCCTATCAGCATCATCTCAGCGGACTTGGACGGACTCAAAGAAGTCAACGACTCCTTAGGGCATCAAGCTGGAGATGAATTGTTGAGACGATTCGCTGCGATTCTAAAAGAATCACACGATAAAGATGAGGAGATTTTCCGAATCGGTGGTGACGAATTCATCATCATTGCGACGAATACCGATGAGAAAGCTGCCGAAACATTGGTTCATCACATCAATCACCGAATCACCAGTCACAATTCTTTACCGAGTTCTCTTCTCAAAATTTCTGTTTCCATCGGATTCTCGACATCCTTGGAAAGTTCATCCAATCTGTCCACGATGTTGGCACTCGCCGACAAGGAGATGTATCGGGTCAAGAATCTCAAGAAAAACAATCAAACATAAAAAATACCGCAATCGCGGTATTTTCTTTTTATTAAGCTCGTTTGATGATCGCCACCATCGGAATCAACAGGAATGCGATCCAACTATAAACCCAAGCTCCGGGAACAAAGAACCCCAGAAGGAAGAATATCATTGTGGAAATGAACGGCATCAAGGCAATCAATCTGCCCTGCTTCGGAGCGTGCTCCAAAATCGAATACATCGGAACAAACAAGAAGACTAACCACAACCATGCCCAAGTGGTGTGGAAGATGACTCCCGCACCAACGTATACAATGATCGTAGTTAGGAATACCAGCCACTCATTCTTGTTTCGTGCGTTGATAACCAAGAACGAATCTTCACTGAAAATCAATGAAATGCCTATTGGAATCAAGAAAGCGAATAATCCATACCCCCATTCGTGCATGACATACCCAGTATACAGGTATACGCCTATGGCAATTAAAAATCCGAGTTCGAAAACGATCAGTTTCCAAAGTTTTCTCTCATGCAGCACACCAATCATCGGTATGATCATGAAAACTAGCCAAGTCGGATTCCAAGTCCCGGTGAAATACCAGACCAAAATGAATGCGATCACAACGACAAACGGACTGATTGCGGTCAAAAACGAGATGAAGCGCATCGTTTTAACACTGGAGAAAATCGCCAAGATTGGGACCAATAAGAAGATTAACCAAGCAGGATGCCATAATCCCCAACCAAAGCCGAGGACCATAAAGATGATCAAAGCCACAAACGGACTCAGTGCGATGAATCCATCCATTGAATTCTTGTCAAATGCATTGACAACGATTGCGGTCATCGGAATCGACAAAAAGACAAGCCAACCAGGATGCCAAACGCCCCAACCAAAGCCGAGAATCATAAAGACGATCACGGAGATGAACGGCATCAATGCGGTAATGCGATTATCACGATTCGTCGCTGAAGATTTCCCACCGCGATGGATATAGATATATTCTTCTCCTTCGACAAATTCTTCGGATAGGCTTTTCACTACCTCTTCCGGTGTTCCCACCATTTTGAGAATTTTCTCTTCGGACATGTTCTTGGACATAGCATCTTCAATCATTTCTCCATAGTCAGCCAAGATATCCGCTACCTCATCCTCAGTGATATTATATTGTTGTAACAATTCTTTTAATTCTTCGAGATAACGCTCTTTCATTTTGTTTCATCCCCTTCCAAAATCCGAAATACACCTTTGATAAACAATTTCCATTCCGACAGGTATTCTGTCAGTTTTTCTAGTCCCGTGTCTGTAATCTTATAGAACTTCTTCGGTGCCCCGATCACCGAAGGAACCTTGTAGGTTTCAAAATAGTCCTGTTGCGTCAGACGTCTGAGCAAAGGATAGATGGTATTTTCATTGACCGGAATCTCACGACTCAAACGATCAATGACATCGAAACCACAAAGGTCTTCATGTTCCATGATTTTCAAAACACAGATCTCAATAATTCCCTTTTTGAACTGTGTGTTCATGGGTACCCCTCCTTTATTGTGTTATACACGATAATAGTGTATCATGTTTTTGTGTAAAACACAATAAGTTTGTAAATTTTTTTTAGTGATGATGATGAAGATGCTCTTCAACCTCTGGTTCAGGGCATTCTTCTTCGCCACAAGGGCTATTATTGAATTCTATTTGTATGGTAGAATGCAAGATCCCAAAATGATGTAAAGAATCATAAATTTCTTGCTGGATATCGGTGATTGTTTCACTATCAAGATTTTCTTCCAATAGTGCATGTAAAGTAATCAAAGGAAAACTACCCTCTAAAGACCAAAGGTGGATATGATGGATTTCCCTAACATGCTCTATGCGTTCCAATTCACTTTTGATTTTATCCAAGTCAAAGCCTTTTGGAGCTTTTTCAAGCAAAACGAAGAATACACTTCGGATATTCTTGAAGACCTGGTAACAAATGAACAGTGTAAACGCAATGGATAAGATGGC
Source organism: Bacilli bacterium (assembly GCA_016935815.1). Taxonomy (GTDB): domain Bacteria; phylum Bacillota_I; class Bacilli_A; order Izemoplasmatales; family Hujiaoplasmataceae; genus 4572-104. Next base: position 56,241 of record JAFGQH010000057.1, read on the forward strand.
ATCCAATGCAATGATATCAGTAAAGACCATGATGATAGCGGTGATAAACAGAGCAACCCATCCCAAAATATCTTCTAACAGATGCAAAGAAATCACTTTTTCGTTCAAAGTCTTGCCTTTTGAAACATTCCAAGCAGCTAACCCATTGACAAGAATACCAACAATCGAGAAATAGATGACGAGCTGTGCATTGATGGCTTCGGGATTCATTAATCGTTTCACGGCTTCAATAATGATGAATACCGAACCAACAAGCAATATAAGACTAGAAATCAAAGCTCCCAGCAAGGAGTATCTTCGATAACCGTAAGTATAAAAATCATCCGGCTTTTTCTTTGATTTCTTCTCCAAAACCATCGCAATTCCCATTGACAAAGAATCGCCAAGATCGTGAACAGAATCACTTAACAAGGCGATGGAATTTGTGATCAGTCCACCGATAAACTCAAATATCGTGAACAATAGATTCAAAATAAAAGATAATAGAATTCTTTTTTCGGATTTCATATATACTCCGTTATTCCGTTATGCGGAATACGCTTTTATTCCGCTATGCGAAGTTCCTTTCGCAAGCGGTCGATGCTATTCGCATTTTCGACAAAAGCGATGATAACAAACATTATGATCATATATTGTGGCATAAAGTAGATATTATCTACCATACCTTGCATATTGGCTCCGGCGAGTGCAATCAACAGGATGGCTTTTTCACCGGTCAGTTTATAAAAGAAAATACGTAAAATTGAAAGAAATTGCACCAACAAAGCGACTCCACCGAGAATACCAAAACAAGCCAAGGTGTGTAAAATCGTATTGTGAAACATCCGCAACTCATTGACTCCTACTGCCGTTTGCCTTGCCAAGATTCCGCCACCGAACCACAAGTTCTCTTTGAACGTCGCCCATGCTTCTTCCCACAATACAATGCGGCCGTTGTCATCCAGACCATAGAGTTCCAAACGATCCCAAATCATGATGAAGTAATCCCGGAAGTAATATGCCACAGCCGATACGATAGTGACTCCGATGAAAAGATTCAAAAGTAGATTCCATTTGTGTGGATAGTGAACAAACATGTAGACAAACAAGAACAGAGTGGTTATAGCAAACGCGATGATTCCCGCTCTTGAGAGCGTAAACAACAACATCGCGATTTCAAACAACGCCAGTACAATCCAGACGATGTGCAGTTTGAATTTCTTGATGAAATAGAATGTCACGGAGACGAACATGATCAGATAGGTGGCGATGAAGTTGGAAATCCCCCAGCCCAAATCAAGATCTTTGACTCGCAAGGATTCCAAAATATCATCTTGTCGCAAATAAAAAACTGCGACTTCGAAGGAAATCATGACTCCCATTACAACAAAGATACGAATCAGATACAATAAGTGATCCCCTTTGATGGTGTTGGCGAAAAATCCATACACTACCAACATCAGCAGCACTGCCAATACAATAATCAGAGTCGTCATATCATAGGTTTCGGTATTGAGAATGGTCGAAACCAATATCGCGATTGACAAGAGTGCGATTCCTAGGAAGAACTGACCTTTGAACGGATTGATCTTATACAGGATCACGTGACCGATGATTCCCAAGATGATTGCCGAAGGCATAATATATATCGACAACGGAATCACATCCAAATTCCATTCCGTTTGCGAGATCAGAAACAGCATATTCAACATGAATGGAATGACATAGATAGTATTTCGCACTGCCAATAAGAGTATGAAGATCAAACCGGCGAATCCGATCAACCCCCATTCTTGAATTTGAGTCGTTTGGGAAGCGATGTATTCCGCCGAACCAAAATACCAGATTGCAAAAGCAATCAGGCTGACAAAAATCAGATATGGCAATGAAGTAAAGAGATTCTTCTCGGTCAATGGGGTCTCCTATCTTTATTTGTAACTGATGAAATATTCTTTGATTCTTGGAAAACTGAGTTTGATGTATTCCGTTGGATTCTTTTGAATCGTCAAGACATAATTGAATAACCGAATCCGTTTGGCGATCATGACGAGTTCAAACAACCTGTCGTCGATGATCGGAATGGAATTCACGGAACGATATCCCGACATGAAATTGGTTTTCGCTTTGAAGAAATCAATATCATCTCGAGTTCGGTAGTAATACATGAAATTGGCGATATCCATGACCGGATATCCCATCAAGGCTTCTTCAAAGTCATAGATGATATAGCCAAATTCATTTTGTTTGATGTTCCAAGGTGTGAGGTCCGCATGGATCAGTCTTGGATCTCTAGTGTCATATAGGTTGTTCAGGACGATATCGATATGAGGAATCAATTCATCCAGAATTTGAATCATTTCAGGAGTAAGGAACTTTGCATATTTGGAATCGTGATACACTACTTTTTCTTCCTCCAGATAAAACACTTTGTCCCAACGGGTAGGGTTCACGAATTCCGGGAATTGCGTCCCTTTGGTTGCGAGATGCATTTTCGCTACGACTCTACCGATTTCTTGAAAATAGGTTTCGGTTTCTTCTCCGGCAAAGGATTCTCCCGGTAAATAGTCATATAAAGCAACTCGTTTGTATCCCCTTTTGTTGTTGAAAGGGACTTTCGTTACGGTTTCTCCTTGTTTGTTGGGAATAACACGCGGAGTTTGAATCTCTGTTTTGGATAAGATCAACCCCAGAAAATAGTGTTCTGTCAAACTGTCGTTGATATCACTTGCCTCGTCCGAGTAAATCTTGAGTGCATAACTCGAATCATCGGTTTTGATAAGATAGAAGAGATTGGTCTCTTCTGCCAAACGATGAATCGATTTCATCTGGATATCATATTGTTTGAGAGCTTCTGTAGCTACCGTGTGAAATTTCATGAATATACCTGATTCCTAAAAATAAATGTCGTCTTATTATTAAAATAATAAGCCAGTGTCATATTGTACGCTCATTCAAGGGTTTTGTCAACTGGCAAGATGATGTCAGGGTCATCATTGAGAGGCTTGTTGACACGACTTGAGACTTCGTGTAGTTGCATGTCGTTCGGGTCATATTGGCCGAGAAGTTCGTTTAGGACTTCCAAATCTTTTTGATTTGGATCAAGCCAAAGTTTTGCTTGATCCTCCGTCAGAATGACTGGCATCCGGTCATGGATATCCGACATCAAAGAATTTGCGGTTGTGGTGATGATCGAACAAGTGTAAAGTTTGGAACCATCCGCTCGTTTCATCACGGACCAAAGTCCTGCAAAGCCGAATATCTTGTTATTCTTAAGATAAAAATAATATGGCGTTTTGGTGGATGTCGTACGATACCACTCAAAAAACCCGTCTGCGAGAATCACGCAGCGACGTTCCAGGAAGGATTTCTTGAATGCGGGTTTCTGACTCAATCCTTCTTTTCTGGCATTGATCATCTTGTAGCCGACTTTTTCATCTTTCGCCCATTCTGGAACAAATCCCCATTTCAACAAACCAACCCGAAATCGGGTTCCATCGCCAATCAAAGAAACCGCATCTTGACCCGGTGCGATATTGTATCTTGGCAAGCGAATCTGTTCGTCCAAAACCTCGATGCCATAATGCTCACCGAGATATTCTTTGAGTTCTTCTCTTGTAACGGAAATCCCGTAACGACCACACATCGCGTTCACCTCTCTTTGATTATATCAAAACAAAGAGTCTTCTACAATCGAATCACTTTCAAACGTAAAAAAAAAGACGGTCAATTTTATAGTGAACCCCATATAGTGGACACTAAATAAAAAGACAAAAGAGTAAAGATGTTAGTACTAGATACTAGCATCTTTTTTGGTA
>JAFGQH010000008.1 GCA_016935815.1 Bacilli bacterium
AAAGGTGATAAAATGCAACAGTACTTGACATTTCTACAACACATTTTAAAAAACGGATCCCGCAAGAATGATCGCACAGGTACCGGAATCGTGTCAACATTCGGCTATCAAATGCGGTTTAACTTGGAAGATGGGTTTCCTCTTTTAACCACGAAAAAAGTACATCTCAAATCGATTATCCACGAACTCTTGTGGTTTGTGAGAGGAGACACTTCTCTCAAATACCTAGCGGATAACAATGTCCGAATCTGGAATGATTGGCCCTACAAGAAGTTTACAGAATCCGAAGATTTCAACGGTGAATCGATGGATGAATATATTGAAAAAATCCGGACCGATGAAGCATTTTGTCAAAAACATGGTGATTTAGGACCGGTGTATGGAAAGCAGTGGCGGGATTTCAACGGCTATGATCAACTCAAAACCGTGATCAAAGAGATCAAATCCAATCCCAACAGTCGACGGTTGATCGTCAATGCTTGGAATCCACCGCAACTCAAGGACATGGCTTTGCCGCCATGTCATATGATGTTTCAATTCTATGTTTTGGATGATAAACTCTCCTTGCAACTGTATCAGCGTTCCGCCGATGCATTCTTGGGAGTGCCGTTCAATATTGCATCGTATGCATTATTGTTGATGATGGTGGCGGATGTGACAGGGTTGAAGCCTTATGAATTTGTCCATACAGTCGGAGATGCACATATCTATGCCAATCATTTCGACCAAGTCCATTTGCAACTTTCAAGAGAACCAAGATCTCTTCCGAAGATGACGATAAAACACCATAACAGTATCGAAGATTTCGTTTTTTCGGATTTTGAATTATCCGATTACAATCCACATCCGACGATTCGGGGAAAGGTGGCAGTATAATGATATCATTGATTTTCGCAACCGATCCCAATCATCTGATTGGAAAGGACAACCTGTTGCCTTGGAATTATCCCCAAGATTTGGCTTATTTTAAAAAGACCACATTGAATCAATCCGTCTTGATGGGTTTGGCAACCTTCCATTCCATCATTGCTCAGCTTGGAAAACCACTGCCAAAACGAAATATCATCGTTGCGTCTTTGGAAGAATTTTCCTATCCTGGGGTGACCGTGATTTCGGATTTGATTTCTTTTCTAAAACAACCAAGAGACGAAGAAATCTTTGTCATCGGTGGTAAAACGATATATGAACTTTCTTTGCCTTATGCAGACCGACTCTATATCACACATATCAAAAAACCTCACGAAGGCAATGTGTATTTGAATTTCAGTTTGGATGACTTCAAACTTGCTTGGTCGGAAGACCATGAAGAATTGACTTTCGCCATCTACGAAAGGGGTTCTCTATGTTAGCCTTGATCCAAATCGTCTTCAGTATTCTCTTTACTGTTCTATACAGTACGAAAATCGGAATCACCTTTGATTTTTGGGGTGTGATGAGTGTATTGTTGATTTTCATTGTTTTCAATCTTCTCATGATCATCTTCCTTTGGTTGATTTTCTTGGTGTATATTTTCGCTACTGCGAAATTGCCAGCCACATCGAAACATAAAACATTCATGACTCAACTATACAATATGTACTTGTTTCGATTTTTCTATCGTGTCCGATTGATCGTCACAGGAAAAGAGAATTTGCCGACCAATAACAATTTCGTTATGTATGCGAATCATATCGAATATACAGATCCGTTGTTCATCAAACAAGTATATGGAAAATTTCCCCTTGGATTTGTCTCAAAGGAACCATTGTTCAAATACCCCGTACTCAGCACTTTGCTCTATAGTATTGGTTGTATACCAATTACCGCATTGGCAGACCGAAGTGCATTGAAGGCGATCTTGCAAGCCATCAAACAGGTAAAAGAAGGTCAACCGATGGGAATCTTCCCTGAGGGAAAACGTACTTATTGCAATGATTTGATTGAATTCAAAGCAGGCGCATTCAAACTGGTTCAAAAAGCCGGTGCCGACTTGTCGCCGGTAGTGCTTTACAATATGCATGATTTATCCAAGAAATGGCGTATCTGGCCAACCAAAGTGTATCTGCATGTATTACCGCTGGTCCCTTATGAAACATTTAAAGACAAAGAAACAGCTACGTTATCGGATGAGATCTATCAATTGATCGATGCGAAATTGGATGAATACAAACACAACTAGGAGATCACATGTTAGTATTATTTTGGACATTCTTTAAAATTGGATTATTTACATTCGGCGGAGGTTATTCGATGATTCCGCTGATTCATTTCTATGCCGTCGATAAGTACAAATGGGTGAGTGAACAAGAATTTATCGATATCATTGCGATCGCCGAATCGACTCCTGGACCGATTGCGATCAATTCCGCAACCTATGTGGGATATAAAGCATTGGGAGTCAAAGGGAGCGCATCTGCTACATTTGGAGTGGTATTGCCCTCGATAATCATAATCATCATCATTTCCGCTTTCTTGATGCAATTCAAAGACAATCAATATGTCGAATACGCCTTCATGGGCATTCGCGTTGGAGTTAGTGTATTGATTTTAAACGCTGCGGTTCGAATCTACAAAAAGGTGAAGAAAAACGTCTTTGCTTACATCATTGTCCTATTTGGTCTGCTTACGGCATATTTCGAATTCATACCGATTGTGTTCGTAATTTTGATTGCTGGAGCGTTGGGTATTTTGTATTACGTCTTCTTGAGTAAGGAAGAGGTGAACAAAGATGCCTGATTTGATGCTATTGTTGTTGAAACTATTCGGTATTTTCTTTAAAATAGGTTTGTTCACCTTTGGTGGTGGATATGCGATGATCCCGCTCATCACCGACGAAGTGATGAAATATGGATGGGTGGATTCTTTGGATGCATTGATCGACTTCTTTGCGATCTCACAATCCACACCAGGAGCTTTCGCAATCAATATCGCAACCTTTGTTGGATTTGAACAAGAGGGGATTATCGGAGCTGTTTTTGCAACCTTTGGCGTTGTGTTGCCATCCTTTGTGATCATCTTGTTGATCGCAGTAGCGTTCAAACATTTCCGCGATAACAAGTATGTCAACGGCTTCTTAGGCGGTATCCGTCCGGTTGTTCCAGGAATCATCTTGTCTGTGGCAATCGTCTTTATTTCCAGAAGCATATTTGGAATCGAAAACAGGCAGTATTCCGACTTTACATTCGAACTCGGAGCGATAATCATATTCGCGATTTCATTTGCCGTATCCAAATTAAAAAAGAGAATTCATCCGGTTATCATCGTTTTGATTTCAGGACTCATGGGATTGTTGTTCTATGGGCTCGGATGGTTCTGATAGGAGAATAACATGGGATTTGAACTTGATTTAATCCATTGGCTACAAAATTTTAGCGGTCCATTCTTGGATTCATTGTTCCGATTGATCACGATGCTGGGCGAAGAAGTCGTGCTTGTTGGGATATTGGGATATGTATATTGGAGCCATGACAAATTGATCGGGGAACGATTAGCGTTTACCATCTTTATATCATTAACCTTAAATTCTGTAATCAAACTGGTCATTTCGAGACCTAGACCATTTGTTGTCGATGATACGATCCTGAATTTGAAACCGGATACCGCAACCGGGTATTCGTTTCCAAGCGGGCATACACAGACAGCTGCGACATCTTTCTTTGGACTTTATGCATTTTTGAAGAAGAAATGGTTGTTGATCATTGCAATTATTTTAACTACTTTAGTTGCCATCAGTCGGATGTATCTTGGAGTGCATTACTTGACGGATGTCTTGGTTGGTGCTATTCTGGGAATAGGAATCGCTTTCTTGATGGCAAAATATTACCCGAAACTGAAACATCCGGAACGAATCAATCGATGGATTTTGATTGCTGTATTGGCCGGGCTGATTGTGTTGTTCGTGTTGAATTACATTCAAAACCTATCCGGAAGCATTTTGGATACCGCTTCATTCTATTTTGATACAGAAGCAGTCGCAAAGATGTTAGGAACCATATCCGGTTTCATAGTAGCGATTAGATATGAGAAGAAATATGTGCAGTTTGAAAATCACAAAATCTTGTATAAGAATCTGATTCGCTTTGGAATCGGGATAGTAATCATAATGGCTGTCAGATTGGGATTGAAAGGTTTGTTTACTTGGATCATTGATCCAGAGACGTTGGCTGATGGAGAAGCCTTTAAAGCGATTCTGGCTGGGTTGTTCGATTATATTCGTTACTTCGCAATGTTGTTTGTTGGAATCGGATTGTATCCGAAACTATTTAAAATAGTAAATCTATAGGAGGTTTCTATGGAAATAAAAAATAAAACACTGTATGATAAGGACTTGATTGTCAATTACAACAAGTTCTATCTCAACAGTTATATCAAAAAGAATTTTGTTGTGATCTCATTGATATCAGCTGTATTCATCATTTATATGCTGGTCAAGCAGGAATGGTTATATGCATTATTGCTGTTTGGGATCCTGGTTTTCTATTTGATTATGACTTATGTCATGCAAATTATGACGACAAAGAGGTTATTAAAGAAATCACCATTGGTAGAGCAACCGGTTATGCAAACCTATTTGTTCACCGAAGAGAAGATTGTGGTGCAAAATATCAAAACCTACGAGACACCATACAATCAGTTGACAAAGTTCAAAAAAGCACCGACATTTTATTTGCTTCAAACCACGGATCGTAAAAGCTTCATAGTGACATTTGATGGGTTTGAAACAGATGCCGAGAAAGAGAAATTTGAACCGTTTATCCTTGAGAAGATGGGCAAAAACAAGAAGAGATAGCATTCTCTTCTTTTCTTTTTTCAAACTTTATGTTATAATTAGACCATATAGTATAAACCATAAGGTATAATGAGGCAAATATGAATCAGGACAAGACCTATTTATTGCGCGAAAACAAAGCGTTATTTGATGCCACTCTGGATGAGTTTTCCAGTAAACCATTCGCACTTGCATCCACGAATGAAATCATCAAACGTTCTTCCTATAACAAGGGAAGTTTTTACTATCGTTTCAAAGATAAGGTTGAAATTTATATTGCTTTGATTGACTATGTTTACACCATACAGATAAATCTATTCAATGCCAAAAATGTAGATTATCGGCAAATTACTTCTAAACGAGAATTAACAAAATTACTCTTTGAGAATCTCTATGATTTATTCGCTTCCAACAAGTTGTATTACGAACTGATTCAAAAAATTTATAAGGAACCCCACGAGATAAAAAAACATGTCAACATGAGTTCGATCGAATCTCTATTCAGCCGTTTTATGAAACGAATGAAAGAAATGGATTCTGAGAATTCAGTGGCTCCCGATGATACTTTGTTGCTTCAGTCAATTGAACTCTATTATTACCATTTTCCTTATGGACTGCATTTCAGTGAATCTAAGAATAATATTGAATTCTTACTGCAACATCTGTTTCAACAACCTCTAGCTTTTATAAATGTGGAACAAGAAAAACCAAAAATCAATCTTGACGCAATT
>JAFGQH010000058.1 GCA_016935815.1 Bacilli bacterium
ACACATCTTCATTTTCTGTTCCAATGTCAGTCTCATATATAAAAATAGCTCCCTTCATCAGAGTGTATGGTTAGTATACCATATCTCTAACTTTTGGAAGCTACTTCAAACAAATATGGTGGAACCAGAGGGACTTGAACCCCCGACCCCTTGCACGTCAAGCAAGTGCTCTCCCACTGAGCTATGATTCCGTCGAAGACTATTGTATCATGAATTGTCTGGATTGCCAACATAAAAGTTTACATTTCCATCATGATTTCCAAACCAGATAATCTTCCTATATCTTCCAATATTAACTGGTTCTTACAATATAGTTTCAATTCAATTGTGCCAGACAAACCCTCTTTGATGGATTGATTCATCAAACCGTTCTTAGGAGAGGATAGAGAAATCGTTTCTTCATTTATCGCATCAACAATCAATCGATATCTTCCTCTTTTAATCTCATAGTGTACTTGATTTGCTTTGATTGAGCGTTGTTTTATCTTAGCATTATTGTAAGTTGCAAATCGATATTCTTTGTGGTTGGATATCAAATTGACAATCAAACCTTTGAAAGACATTCCTAGAAAAGGAATAACTGCATGCGAAAACATAAAGGATGTTGTATTGTCACTGAAATGGTTTGATTGCATCCAGACATATCCCTTAGGGAAAGACCTGCCCCAGTCTTTTTCGATGTAACCACGTCCTTCGGAAAATGAAATATTCTCATTACCGATTTGTAGTTCACCGTCCAGAGTATGATCCATAGAGATTACTCCATGGTAACATTCCATGAATTGGAAATATCCAAAGAACCCCATAATGGATGGAGTAAAGAGAGTGGTTTGAATCGAAGTCAAATTGTTTAATCGAAGATCTCCCCAAAGCGTCAACCCGTCGATCTCTAATTCAACATGGATATGATTTTCAGTAAATACATTCTTACCTATTGTCAAAGTCCGGTTTGAATCGTCAAAATGAAAATCTTCGCGATCAAATCGGATGTATCTTGTTTTCATCTCTTTCTTGCCATTTTGATTGCAAGTGAGAAACGCTTGGATAAATGCATGTGAATCCGTTTGATTCAAACTGATTCCCGGAATCAAAGCAACGGAATGCAATTCATCCTTCGTCACCATTTTGTAGTACCAACCTTCAAAATATCGTTTTTTCTTCAAAGAACCTTGAAATATAAATGGATTTCGAATTTTCTGGAACATAGGATCCCCTTCTGTCTGTAGACATAGGATAACACAGACAATGTGGTTTCTACAACTAGGACACTCATTTGTATGTTTTTCTTCACAAACAAGTTGGAATTGTTTATAATAGTAATTGCACCAAGCCGAAATAGCTCAGTCGGTAGAGCAGCTGTCTCGTAATCAGCAGGTCGTAGGTTCGAGTCCTATTTTCGGCACCACTAGATTAGTATAAGCGGAATATTCCGCTTTTTTTATTGTTCTTATTATAAATCAGACAATTGGATGGAAAGAGCCGCTTATCATGTTGATTATATATAAGAATAGGACTATAATGAATATAACTACAATATGAAAGGATGATTCTTGTATATGCTCTGGTTATATCGATTTGCGATTTTTTTATTGATCTTATATGTTTTCTTTTTTGTATTACAGTGGATTATAAAAAAACAAATACGCATCCTTCTTTTTATTCCATCCATTACTTTTTTGATTATATCATTGGTATTTGTAGGATTGATAGCTTATAACTATTTATCCGGTAATTACGCAGCTTGTCAAGCGGATCCTTTATGTATGGATGAAGCGACCGGATTCTGGGCATGGGCTGCATTTATGGCATTTGCAATATCTGCGGTTTTGGCGGTCTTCGCCTTCGCCCTAAATGGGTTTTTAAGAAGATTTCAACATGCGAATCTACGATAATATTTAGGAAGTGAATGTATGGGTTCTTCATTGGATATTCCTACAATCAATATCATATTCATGTTTATCGTCGCAGCGATTGCGATTGTCATCCCGATACTATTGGGAGTATTTTTAAATAAGAAGTATCACTTGAGTTGGATCTATTTCTTGATTGGTGCTGGTGTATTCTTGGTGTTTTCTTTGTTTCTAGAACAGATACCACACGCGCTAATGTTAAATCCAGATACTGCATTAGGACAAACCATTCGAAATAATATTTGGCTTTATGCATTGTATGGTGCTACAGCTGCTGGATTGTTTGAAGAGGTTGGTCGATTCATCGGTTTCAAGTTTATTCTGAAAAAACGAAGTGATCCCAAGCTATCTTTGATGGTCGGCGCCGGGCATGGGGGATTTGAAGCGATGATGATTGTTGGAGTTTCCCTGTTTGAGAGTGCGATTCTCGCAATTATGGCAAATCAAGGAACCTTATCAAGTTTTATAACCGATTCGACAACTCTAAACGAAATCTGGAATATCTTATTACCTTTGGAAACAATGTCTCCTTGGTTTATTTTCTTAGGAATATGGGAGCGTCTATCTGCAATGACATTCCATATCGTCGCATCAATCCTGGTATTTAAAGCCGTTAAGGAACACAAATTGCAATATCTACTATATGCATTCCTATTGCATTTCGGATTTAATTTTGTGGCAGTAATGTCAAGTCAAGTACTCAGTGCCGTGTTGATTGAAGCTTTACTGACAGCACTTGTGATTCCAATGGCTTGGTTTGGCTATGTTACCCTGAAGAAAATGATACGAGATTATCAAACTGTTCTGAAGGAAATGCCAGTGGAAGAGGAAGTCGTTGAGATCATTGAATAAAAAACAAAACAGCTTGAAAATGCAAGCTGTTTTTTTTATCATGGCAGGGCTAGAGAGATTCGAACTCTCGGTCTCGGATTCAGAGTCCGATGCCTTAACCGCTTGGCCATAGCCCAATATCAAATAATACCATTGAATAGTTTATACGTTTTCTATCATTTACGCAACCATTATTTATGGATTATGATTGAGTGAATTCAATAGGACATATCTTGGACAAATGGATTCAAGAACTTAGAACTTCTTCCTCTGAAGATTTCTTTTGAGGCAAATATCGGATTGAGACAATTATTGTTATTACAATCGCAACGAGAATGAAATATGGATAAATGGAAATACCGATTTTATCGAAGACAAACCCAGCAAGTGGTGTCAACACTCCAAATCCCAAATAACCGATAGCCATTTGGAAAGACATGACTTTCGATAATTTCCGTCTTTCGAAATGAGATTTGTTCAAATACATCATATTAGGATAGATTGGTGCGCAACCCAATCCGAATAAAGCGACAACGCCATAATAAAAGGCAATGGATGACACATTCAGAAGCAATAATACTGCCGAAACAAATATTAAAATCTCACCAACTCGAATCAAGATTTCTGAAGACAGTTTTTGTGACAATATGCCACTCAAAAACCGTCCAACAGTCATGGCAAGATAAAAAGCGAATGCGAACAATGCCGCTGCGGCGTAGCTGACGCTTTTTGTCAAGTAGATATAAGAAGCTACCCAAACCCCGCCTAAGGATTCCACATGAACATAAAACAGGAAAATCAGGATAGAAGCTATCGCTCCTTTTGTTTTCACCATGTCCTTGAATGATATCTTGGCATGAGATTCCTTTCGTTCGTGGTCTTCTTCTTTTTTCCATAATTTGAAGGAAATCAAAACAATCAAAGCGATACACAATAAGATGGATCCAACGATGACATAACCCATCCTCCATTCGTTGTCTTTCAGTGTATACGCCATGATCATCGGTCCGAACGTGACTCCAACACCATAGAAAGAATGGAGATAGTTCATGTGCTTCGCTTTATAGTTGACAGCTAAATAATGATTCAAGGAAACGTCAATCGCTCCAGCACCCATTCCCAATGGAATCGCAAAGAACAACATCTGATAGAATTCATTCACCAGACTCATCAAAACCAAAGCAGATCCGGTAAACAATATACTGATGAAAACTACCTTTTTCGTTTGCAAGAAACGAAGAATTTTAGGTGCGTTATAGGTTGAGATCACACTCGTAATGTATACAACAACAGTCATCAATCCCAAACTACCAAGAGACGCTCCTAAATCCGAGCGCACCAAATTCCAGGCAGAACCAAGAACAGCGTCCGGAAGTCCCAAAGCGATAAATGCCAAAAAGATGATTACAAGTAATAATATATGCTTCTTTTTCATTTCCAATCTCCTCGATAAAAATGATACCATATCTCAAGTTCTTTTTCACCTGAAATAACAAAGGACTATAGAAAATAGTCCTTTTTCTTCATAGTTGAATCAATTCACCTAAAGTAGAAACCAAATGATATCCTTTTTGTTTCAAGCGTATCATGACATTCTTCTCAAAACCGGTGTGAGCAATCGTCCGGAAGATTCTTGCGATAATGTCGATAAAATCATTCTTGGACTTATATTTCGTCATGAGTCCAATTGTAAGATATCGCATGATCAGGTATTTTCCACACAAAGCAATGAATTCATCTTTGAAATTGTCGGTATAATCCTGAAACGGGAACTGACGGAAAAAGATATTGTTTACAAGAGTCTTTTCAAACAGGATTTCGTGATTCGGAAGTATTGCTTCAAAATGGGTTTTGCTTTGTTTGTATATAGTGGAGATATCCAAATCATCATACAGGTTGTCGACGATGATGAAGTACTCCTCCAAACTTCCGGTATTGTGAATAAACCAGTCGCCGAGTTCTCTGGCAACTTTAATGGATGATACGATATCTTGTCTAAAAGCGAAACCTTCTAGGAAACGATCCGGCAGAGCCTTTGGATTCATATCCAATTTCTGAAGATAATGACCAATCGCTACGATTCTATCTGGAAGCGACATACTTCTATCTTGAAGAATTTCGATACAGTTCTCTCTGACACTGATATACATCTCTTTATCGGAATCCTTCGGCTTGTTTGCAGGAATTTCCATCTCAAATGTCAAATCCCGTTGCTCGAAGCGGATAGGATCGTTAGATTCATACAACAATTCCAAGGTTTTTTCACAACTATTGGATGTGGAACATTCCCAAGCATAGTCAATTCTTGGACCTCTTGGAAAATATCTGCAAACCGAAGGCAAGACGGTTTCTCCGCAAGACTGATGAAGAAAGCAGTATCCCTCATCCGTCAACATCTTGCATTTGCCTTCGAAATCAAAGGCGATTTCAGCAAATCTGGATTCTGTTCGAGAGGCCAAAGGTTTGAATGTCTTGTCAATTCGTTCGCGAACACTTTTTTTACACTCAAGACCATGGATTTTATAGTATTCCTTCATTGGAATCAACACTTGCCATCCAGAACAACAGGTATTTCTACAATCTTTTCCTTTACAGGAGAAATTCTTGTAGTATTCCGGGACAAGAAAAACTCCCGAAGTCTTTTTATAAATGGAAGAAATCGTTTTTGTTGCCACGGAAACACCTCCCTGTGTAGATTGTTTTCAAGAACCTATTATATCACCAAAAAGAGTGTCGTCAATCCGTAATTCTAATTTCCTATTCAAATGGTTTGATCTTTGGTTAACCATATTAAAAGGGAACAGTAATCACCGTTCCCTAACATTCATGCGAAATAACAATCGATTCAACGGTTTAACGTCTTTTCTTCTTACCGTCTTGTTTTTTGTTATCATACCCGTAGTAGTATTCGTAGGCATTCTTGTTTACGAGGATGATGGCCGCATAAGTCAATAGATATGGATTCATTTGCATATCCCCCTTCTATATTTGATTTGCATCTCTCAATGCACCCCTATTGTACCAATTATTGATTCAAAATCAAGCAGAATAACTATGAAAACGGTTGTCATTTTATGAAAGCGTTTATTTTTTACATGATTTTTTCAAAACAATTACAAAACAATTTAAATCTCAATATTTAATGTTTTGAATATCAAAACATTGAATATTCATCACTATAAGAACAATATATGTTAATTCTGTTTATTTTTTACATAAGTTATGCAAATCCACATATCATTTCCATAAGACAAACTAAAAAAAGACGAACAAATTCGTCTTTTTGGATGTTATGAATTCTTATTTCTTAAACCGTTTTGCCAAACCACCGATACTTGTTTCTCGATAGGATTCATGGATGTCTTTTCCGGTTTCGGTCATTGTATCTACAATCGTGTCGAACGAAATCAAACTGGTACTGGTCAATACATTCGCAAGTTCCGCTGCATTGATTGCTCTATGTGCCGCTACGGCGTTTCGTTCAATACACGGGATTTGTACATATCCCATAACCGGATCACAGGTTAACCCTAGGTGATGTTCCAAACCGATCTCTGCAGCGTATTCAATGATGTCGATGTTTCTGCTTTCGAGTTCTGCATATGCAGCCGCTGCCATGGAACACGCCGTCCCCACTTCTGCTTGACAACCCGCTTCCGCACCACTGATGGACCCGTTGTGTTTGACGAGATTTCCAATTACACCAGCCGTTGCCAATGCATCCACGATTTTATCATCATTATATTTGTTGATGTCTTTCATGTAATAGAGTACTCCAGGCAAAACGCCGCTCGCACCACAAGTAGGTGCCGTTACTACAAGACCTCCGCTGGCGTTCACTTCACTGACCGCAAAAGAATACGCACTGACAAGTCGTAACTGAATGGAGACCTTGCTTTCCGTTTTATAGAGCAACTTCTTCGCTTTGCGTTTGACTTGTAGTTCACCTGGCAAAACGCCTTCCGTATGCAGACCCAAATTGATGGAATCCTGCATGACCTTCCATATTTTGTGAAGATAATCCTTGATTTCTTCTCCTTCGAACCGATATACGTATTCATAGAGATTCAGGTTTTCTTCAATGCAGTAATCTTTGATTTCTTTGAATGAGGTATGCGGATATATATGCACGAGTTCTTTTAACGGGTCGCCCAATCTTCGAATGGATCCCCCACCAATACTATAGTAGCGCTCTCGACCGATTTCATTATTTTCCTTATATATAATAACATCCATGGTATTGGGATGTTCCACATTAAAATCATGAGAAAATTCAACAGTGACATTCACCAATGTCTTTTCTATGATATAGTCAGTCAGATGTCCTTTACCAGTCATCGCCAATGAACGATACAAAATCACATGATATCGATCTCCATCATAGCGTTTCAATACATCTTGACAAATACGTTCTGGACCTATGGTATGAGAACTGGAAGGCCCGTGTCCTATCTTGTATAATTCTCGAATCGATTCCATGCTTTTATCCCTCAATTTCTGATAAGCACATTATATCATACTAGCTATCTTTAGAAACAAATTTATTCTGTCAATGATCATAAAAAAGCTCCCTTCATCAGAGCGGTATTTTTAGGATACCATATCTCCAACTTTTGGAAGCTACTTCATTGTTATGTGGTGCGGTTGATGGGAGTTGAACCCACACGTCACTAGGACACTGCCGCCTGAAGACAGCGCGTCTACCATTCCGCCACAACCGCTGAAATACAAACACAAAAACTGGCGGAGAAGAGGGGGTTCGAACCCCTGCATCCGGTTAAAGATCTACTAGCTTTCCAAGCCAGCCCCTTCAGCCACTTGGGTACTTCTCCGGCTTCATCGTTTTTTGTGTCCTATACTATCATAGCACAGAATATCATTCTGTCAATAATTATATACCGATATTATATCAGAAAATGTTCCATTTCAATCCTGGTTTCGATTTTTTCTTTGTTGATATGTCACAAGTGATATGCTATAATATCCACATTGCAAATGAGAACCTAAAATTTCAATTTTCTTGGAGTGTATTCAGATGAGACACAAAGCATTGATTTTATCCATTTTTATACTTTTCTTGCTTATTTTGCAAGGATGTGGACAAATCGAATTTAGCGCATTGAAAGTTGATATGCCTCTGAAAGAAGATGAAACGAGCACCGTTGATATTTCTATGGGGGGATCTGCACACCTGATCCAAAGCATTGAGGAGTTCAATGAGTTCTTGGATAGTGAATATTTGAATCCCGATTTTCCGCAATCGTTCATTGCAATCAACAATCAATACGATGAAAACTATTTTGCGACAAAGGATTTAATTGCGATTCTCTATTTGGCACCATCTGGATCGATTACTGATGTCACCTTGGATGAAATCAAAATAGAGGATGGAAAATTGAATCTCTATCTCAGTACCACCCCCAATGGAATTGGAACGACAGATATTGGATCTTACTTTACATTCTATGTTTCACTCGACAAGATCACAGAGGATATCAGTTGCATTTATTTAGTACTTCATTAACAAACAAAAATGCTCAGTGAAGAGCATTTTTTTTATTCGCATCGATACAAATACTTCTCCAAATCCAATTTCCCTGATTCAAAGATAACACCTTCCTCAGCCAATAATTCCATCTGAACCATTGCACCTTCCCCGTTCAGGCTTATTTCTCCTTTGGAATTGATGACTCGAAACCATGGCAAATCATAGGCGTTGGTCATAGAGTGGAGAATTCTCGAGATTTGTCTCGCTCCCCAGGGGTTTCCTGCACAAGTCGCAATCTGGCCATATGTCATAACTTTACCTTTAGGAATATTTTGAATGATTCGAATTACTTCTTCGGTAAATGCGGTCACAATATCATCTCCTTATATTACCATTGTATCACAAATCATGGAAAAGCAAAATTCAACAAAAAAGGCACCTTTCGGTGCCAATTTACGTAAATTTTTCATATTTTGTTAGGGGGGAGAGAAGATGAAAAAATTATTTTACGACTATAGTATACAATTGAATCGTGACATTATTACGAAGAAAATATGACTTTTATGTGATGGTTTACGATTTTTAAATATCTTCTATACCTCAAATGAAAAGGCATCTTGGGGATGCCTTTTCATATC
>JAFGQH010000059.1 GCA_016935815.1 Bacilli bacterium
TCAATTATAAAATAGTCCGTTTATAAAAATCTAATAAGAAGGAGATCTAATGTATATCTGAGGACTACATATATATATTAGGAGGAGTGTATGAAACAAAAATTGATTTTACTAGCGGTGGCATTATTGTTTGGATTATCGATGATGTCTTGTGATTTCTTTTTGACATCTGCGACTACTACCACAACACTTGATTCCTCCGAAATCACTTCTGTAACTTCTGTCACCTCGGTTTCGACTACCGAAGTGGAATCTACAACCACAGAAGCAGCTACTACAACAGCATCTACTACTCAGACAACAGAATCTTCCACAACTCAATCAACAGAAGAACTGACCGCTGAACCATTCTATCCAACAGGATATTCTCTGTTGCAAGATGAAATGGATGAAATTGGCATTCCTTCTGAAGGAGATATCAAAATTCTTGTCTTCGCTGTCGATTTCAGTGATTATCCTAGTGCAACCTATGGTACACCGATATCAGATTTGGAAACAGCTTATAATGCTACGTCAGATCAAATCCAATTTGAATCTCTTCGCAGTTTCTATCAGAAGAGTTCATTTGATAAATTGAACTTATCCGCAGATATTTATGGATATTATAGAGCAGATCATCCTTCCACTTATTACGAGGATGAGTATGATTCAGGCACATGGTATGTTGACACGGATTTGGTTAATGAAGTACTATCCTACTATGACAGTCAAATTGATTATACTCAGTATGATGCAAACCACGATGGTTATATCGATGGAATTTACATTGTGTATACACATCCTGTCAGCTGGTCAACAGGTTCTGATCTTTGGTGGGCATACCAATATTTCTATGCGTACACTTCTGATTACTTTGATAATGTGAGACCAAATTTCTTTGTTTGGTCAGGTTCTGAATTCTACACCGATGATGACGGTTATATTGACGCAAGAACCGTAATTCACGAAACCGGACATATGCTTGGGTTGGATGATTACTATGATTACAATTCCGGCGACAGCAATGAAGGCGGACTAGGAGGCGGAGACATGATGGACGGTGCTGTAGGGGATCATGGGCCATTCTCGAAAATCCTCCTTGGTTGGATAACACCACTGGTAGTAGAAGAAAGCATGCAAGTAGATATCATGTCCTATGCGAATACGGGAGATGTATTGCTGATCATTGATTCATGGGATAATACCATCTTTGATGAATACTTATTGGTTGTTTTCTATACGCCAACGAATCTATATGAGGATGATGCGTTTTATTACTACACAGTACCTGGGGTTGTCATTTATCATGTAAGTGCCGCAATCGATGATGGATATAACGATCCAAATTATTACACCATGTTTAATAATGACAACACATCCACAGAAGATAAATTAATTAACATCATAGAAGCCGATTTAGAAGACAATCACGATGGAACGACTAGACGTTATGATTCGGAAGATTATACTCAGAATACAGACTTATTCCTTGTAGGGGATATATTCGGAGATACGATTTATCCTGACTATGAGTGGTATACGGGGGTTGCGATCGGATTCACCATCGAAATTGTGGCGATGGATTCTAATACCGCAACAATACGAATTATATATTCATAAAAAAAAGGGACCTGAGTCCCTTTTTATATGACAATGTTTCGTTTTTCATCTCTGTCTAGCAAGTAAATAATCCAAACTTGAACCAACATGATTACGCCTTTTGCGATGATCGCTACGATCGCAATAACGAAATACATCGTTTGGAGATCGACTGGGTTGGGGCCGAAGATTCCCGCTAAGATATTACTGATCGGGATACGATAGTAAGATAGCAAGGCATAGTGAGTCAAAGCTACAAATACGAACAATCCTTTTAATAGGTTGCTTTTTGGTCGGCTCTGTAAAACCAATATAAAAACAGCGATATTTTCAGCAATCCCGAGGATATAGGAAAATCTTCCGACTAAGCGGATCTTGGCTGAAGCGAGCGCATAATCTTGAAGATAATGCCATAGATACACGGAAGACAACAATCCAAATATCGATATGACGGCTATCCATAATATGATTGGATATTTCCGAAAGTACAGAAATACGATCATATAGAAAGGCACTAGTAGTATGAATGACAACAATGGTGAAAAATTCTGTATAAGAAGATCCCCAAGTCCAATTTGTAAAATCGCGGACAAAGCCACGATTATCATAGATATATTCCTCTTCCTCATGCTTACCCCTTCTTTATGTTTATTATATCATAAAGATTAAAAAACCAAATCCGATTTCAAAATAACAAAGAGATATTGTCAGAAAAAGTGTTATAATGTATTTGGTGAATTTTGCGTAATTTGTTCGAATGGAGGCATACTATGATACAAATAGATCAACTTACGAAGTACTATGGAAAACACGCCAGAGGTATTCTGGATTTGACTCTTGAAGTCAAAAAAGGAGAAATTTTCGGATTTATCGGTCCGAACGGAGCTGGTAAATCCACAACGGTTAGAACGTTGTTGAATTTCATTTTCCCTACCAGTGGGAATGCAACGGTTATGGGACTTGATATCCTTAAGGATACTGTTGAAATACGAAAACATGTAGGATATATTCCGGCAGAAGTCAACTATTATGATGACATGACAGTCAAAGAGTTTCTATCTTATTCAACTCATTTCTACAGTGATGATGCGGATGAACGAATGGCATATCTTGTTGAAAAGTTGGAAGTGGAGCTTGATAAGAAAGTCGGAGACCTATCCTTTGGAAACAAGAAAAAGGTTGCGATTGTTGTTGCGTTTGTGATTGAACCAGACATCTACATTTTGGATGAACCGACGAGCGGACTTGATCCATTGATGCAATCCATATTCTTTGAACTGCTAGAACAAGAAAAGAAACGTGGTGCGACTATTTTCTTTTCATCTCACGTCTTAAGTGATGTCCAACGCATCTGCGACAGAGTCGGAATCATCAAGGAAGGCCGATTGATCAAGATTGAAACCATTGATCAAATATTGAAAACAAAAGCGAAAAATGTTCGAATTGTCAGTGATGATTTAAAACTGAAGAATAATGGTAACATCGTCAATCTCAAGAAGAATGACAATGTGACCACGTTCACTTACAAAGGTGACATGAATAAGTTGTTGGCATCTCTACAAGGAGCAAATATAATAGACGTTTCTATTGTAGAACCAACTTTAGAAGAAATCTTTATGCATTATTATGCCAAAGGAGATGAGACAAATGAAGTTGTTGATTAAGACAGAATTCAAACGCAATCTCCGT
The DNA here is from genome assembly GCA_016935815.1 of Bacilli bacterium. Lineage (GTDB taxonomy): Bacteria > Bacillota_I > Bacilli_A > Izemoplasmatales > Hujiaoplasmataceae > 4572-104. Next base: position 3,268 of record JAFGQH010000059.1, read on the forward strand.
TCTTGGTTTTTGTGGTCTTCCATCATCATCGGATTGACTATTTTAGAGATCACATTATTTCCAGCTTTCAAAGATTCCATATCCAATTTAATTGATATGATGAGTACTTTTCCAGATTCTTTTCTAGAGTTGTTTGGATTAAATCAAGGAGGACTCGATCTTACCACAGCCTATGGTTGGTTTGGTATGGAAGGATACTTGTTCATGCTATTGATTGGTGGAAGTTATGCTGGAATCCTTGGTTCAGGGATTTTATCCAAAGAAGAAGACGACAAAACGATCGAATTCCTATTATCCAAACCGATTTCTCGTAATCAAGTATTACTTGGAAAAGCAATTGTTGTATTGATTAATATCACTTTGCTGAATGTAATATTGTTCGGAATCATGTCCTTCATTTTTGCAAGCATCACTGATTACGAATTCGTAACGACATTATTCATCTGTATTGGTCCGTTCCTGCTTGAAATTATGTTTGCTGCCATAGCGATGTTCATAGGTGTTTTCATGACCAAATCAAGGTCTGTTATGAGTACTTCACTAGGTCTTGTGATGGGGCTTTACTTTGTGGAGATCATCGCGACAGTAACAAATAAACTGGACTTTTTAAAGTATTTCTCACCATATGAGTATGTCAATGCAGTTTCTGTAGTCAAGGATCATTCGATTAAGCCATTGTATCTATTGATTATGCTTGGCGTGATGTTGATCAGTGCGGTAGGAACTTGGTTCTTCTATAATCGAAAAGATATTTCCGTATAAAAAAAGAGTGCGACCGAGAGGTTGCACTCATTTGTTTTATAAAGCGGCTATTTTTGAGATGATGGTTTTTACGATTTCAACGGCCTGATTCATTTCTTGAATCGAGGCATATTCAAACGGACCGTGATAGTTGTACCCACCCGTACCCAAGTTCGGACAAGGCAATCCCATATAAGTCAATCTTGCGCCATCGGTACCACCTCGTATCGGTTCGATGATAGGCTCAAGACGGTGTTCCTTGATTGAATCAATTGCGATATCTAATACATATTGATGATCTTTCAGGATTTCCGCCATATTGAAATAGGAATCATTGATATCCAAGAGACAAGTTCTATCTCCATATTTCTTGTTGATAGTGTCGCAAACAAATCCGAAATATTCTTTTTGAGATTCGAAGATTTTCCGATCGTGATTTCGAATGATGTAATCCATAACTGTTTTTTCAACGGTTCCACGGATTTGAACCATATGATTGAATCCCTCATATTCTTCCGTGGATTCTGGTTTCATATGAACTGGAAGAAATGCATCAAATTCATATGCGACACCAATCGAATTGACCATCTTGTTCTTTGCAGAACCAGGATGAACGGATTTTCCGTTGATCGTTACTTTTGCAGAAGCGGCGTTGAAGTTCTCATAAGCGATTTCTCCTACTTTTCCACCATCCAGAGTGAAACCGAAATCAGCATTTACGGTTTTGACATCCAGGAATTTCGTCCCGTCTCCAACTTCTTCATCTGGTGTAAACACAATGACAATTTCTCCATGTTCAAAATCTGGATTCGATACGAGAAATTCTGCAATCGTCATGATTTCGGCTACCCCTAGTTTATCATCGGCACCTAGAAGTGTGGTTCCGTCTGTTACGACCAAATCGTGACCGATATTACCTTCCAAAGAAGGAAACACAGTTGGCTGCAACAAGATATTGTCTTCTTCATTTAGAACAATGACCGAACCATCATATTGTTTGATGATTCTTGGATTCACGTTGCATCCGGATGCATCAGGAGATGTATCGACATGGGCAATCAAAGCCATGGATGGTACTTTTTTATTTGTGTTTTTATGGATTCTACTGATTAGATATCCATATTCATCGATATTTGCTTCGAGGTTTAATTCCTCGATTTCTTTCTTTAGGAATTTCATCAGTTCCAATTGCTTCAAAGTGGAAGGATATGTATCTGATTCCATCTTTGATTGAGTATCAAATTTGACATAATTTAAAAATCGTTCCAATACTTTCATTCTCTTCACCTTATTTTCTTTTTGATATCAATATTATACACTAAAACAATTCAATCGACCATTGATTTGGTCAATTTTATCTTTCAATAATCGCACCTGGTAAAACTTGTGATATAATAAGTTGCAAGGTGAGAATATGTTACATTACACAAAACACAAACAATTTATGAGTGACAAGTTTGGCGTTTGGATGATCAAAAGCGCCACTAAGCTTGATAGCGTAAAAGAACGGAAAGCCGTTGATTTCAAAGCGTTGTACAGTTCCAAGTTGTCACCGGATTACAAATATCCGAAATCGATTGACTTTGAGATCATTTCTTTGGATGGGGTTAAAGTTGAAGTTATAAAGAATGTAGATCAGATACCGAAATATGCATTGATTCAACTTCATGGAGGAGCTTATGTGATGGGGTATAATGATACCTATCGAAAGGTTGCGAAAACGTATTTGGCCTTTCGTGAGAACATGGCTGTCTATTCATTGCGTTACAGTCTGGCGCCAAGACATCCTTACCCACATGCATTAAATGAGTCGATTCGACTGTTCCAGTATTTGCTTGATCAGGGATACGACCCGAATAACATCATCATTGCTGGAGATTCGGCGGGTGGAGGATTGGCAATTGCGACATCGCTGTATCTCAGAGATCATAATTTGCCGATGCCAAAGGCATTGATTGTTATGTCTCCTTGGACCAATCTCGCAATGAATGGAAAATCACACGAATTCAATAAGCTGGTCGATCCGATGTTTGGCGAAGGAACACAACCCCTGAATGTCAAAGCTTATGTATCCGATCATGACGTAACAAACCCATATATTTCGCCTAAATACGGTTCATTTGATACATTCACTGATATGTTGATGTTTGTTGGTGGAGATGAACTGATTTGGTCCGATACCATGGATGTAGCGGAATCCGCAAAAGAAAACAATGAAATCATTGTCCATGATTTTGAAGGCATGTTCCATGTCTTTCCTTTGGCTTTCCAGAAAATCAAATCCAGTCGCACCGCGTGGCAATTGATTCAAGAATATATACAGGATAAACTGAGAGGGTAGTCAAATGAACCAGAAACTGACAGATTGGTTTAAATTAGACAATTCCGGCAAGATTTTTCCGGAAGTCTCCAATCAAAGAGAAACAAACACATTTCGGGTCCAAGTCGCTTTAACAGAAGAAGTGGACTCAGATATTCTACAGATGGCAACAGAAGGGATATTGGAACGATATCCTATGTTTAAAGTGCGAATGAAACATGGAATGTTCTGGAATTATCTGGATTATAATACAAAACCGTTTTTGATTCAACCGATGACACATGAAGTGTGTTCCGCCTTGAATCCAAGAGAAAACAACTGCTACTTGTTCAAAGTGTTGTATAGAAACAACATGATTGCCATCGAGATGTTTCATTCTCTAGCAGATGGTGGCGGAGTTGTCATGCTATTGCAGAGCCTCGTCTATGAATACTTAAAACTGAAAGGGTATAATGTTACACCTGACAATATCATAAAAACAAAATACGAACGACCTGTTGCAGAAGAATATGAAGATGCAAATGAGAAATACTACAATGCAAAGAACCGCAAACACGTCCCTGAACAAAGGGCATATCGAATCAAAGGAACGATGTTGCCGGATAATCTAACCGGACTAATCTCTGGAACAATGGATACAGGTAAAGTATTGGAACTTGCTAGAAGCAAGAATCTAACAATGACAGAGTATTTTTCCGCTCTAGCAATGGATGTGATCTATAATACTCAAATTCGATACCGAACCCATTTAAAGAGCAATCAAGCGCCTGTAAAGATTTTTGTACCAGTGAATTTGAGAAAACATTTTCCTTCTGAAACACTACGTAATTTCTCCAATTTTGTAAAGACGAATCTTGTCTTAGATCGAGATGACATTACGTTGGAAGAATTGTTCGAACACACACATGAATCATTCCAAAATGGAATGATTAAGGAAGAATTGATACGCAAGATGAGCGAGAATGTCGCTTTTGAGAAAAATGTATTATTACGATTCATGCCGTATTTTATCAAACGTTATGCACTTAAGATTGGCTATAACATGTTAGGGATGAAACTCAATACGATGAGTATGACGAATATCGGAAGAGTTGTTTTTCCACCTTCTATGGAGCCATACATCAAGGATGTAACTGCGGCTGTAGCTGCTGGGAAATACAATGCGGTCAACTGCGCGATATTATCCTATAAAGACCAATTGAAAATCTCATTCACGAGGTCGATTTTGGAGACGAACATCGAACGGGAATTCTTCCGTCATTTCACTGAAAAAGGATTAGATCTAAAGGTTGAGAGCAACTTTGTGGAGGAATTTGTATGAAACATTGCGATAAATGCAACATCACAATAGAAACCAAACAACAATATTGTCCTCTGTGTCATCAAGTATTGTCCGGGGAGTCGAATGCGGATGCAAGAGAAACCTATCCAGATTATATCTCACCAAGAAGAATGTTCTTACCAACGACAAAAAAAGTGATATTGTTCTTAACGATACTGTCAATCGTGATTCTGATCGTTATTAACTGGGCTGATTTTGATGGCAGATATTGGTCATTGATCCCGATTGGAGGAATCATTTATTTCTGGTTCTTGGTACGAGTCGGTTTATTCTCTAAACGCAACATTGGATTCCGCTTCGCTTCACTGACGGTTTTACTGATTCTGTTATTGATCCTGATTGATTATGAAGGGCAATCCCAGATTCACGGCTGGTCGATAGATTATATGTTGCCTTTGCTTTTAATGACATGTAATCTGGCCATCTCTGCAACAATTTGGATTCGCTTATTAGATTATAGGGATTACTTCTTATATCTACTTGTAATCATTCTGTTTTCTTTAGCACCGATTATTCTTGTATTGACTGGAATTACAACCGTAAGCTGGCCTGCCATAGCCGCGTTCGGAGTGGCGATAGCGATTTTGCTGTTCATCGTTTTCTTTTTCCCAAAGAAGATCAAAGAAGAAATCAAAAAACGATTTCACGCATAAAAAAACCTCTGCAGATCCTTGCAGAGGTTTTTTATTTATCCGATTATGATTTTTTCAGTTGCGTATTCGATGTTTGATATCTGAGGAAGACCCCAATTTTTGTTCATAATACCAAAGATTGAAATTGGTCCAAGTCTACCTAAGAACATTAAAAGTGATAACAATATTTTGGAGGCTGGCAGTAATTCTGCCGTGATTCCCATAGATAATCCGACTGTACCAAAAGCACTAAAGGTTTCAAACAGCATTTTCAGGAAGGTCATATTCTCGCTTGGATTGTTTGCTTCAATCAGGGCTAAGGATATAAATACCACCACAATAGATGTCAATGCCAAACCGGCTAATGTGAATGCTTTGGTTCTTGATTCGGAACCGATTCTTCGATTGTTGACAATAATCGGTTTTCCTCTTAAAAAACTCGTAATGGATCGAAACATGATATAGAAAGTAGTAGTTTTGATACCACCACCGGTAGAGTTCGGGGATGCCCCGATGAACATGAATACCATGATCACCATCAAAGTGGAATAAGAGAAGAGGTTCATGTTAACCGTAGAGAAACCAGCGGTTCTCGTTGTGATGCTTTGAAATACAGCTTCCAACCAAGTTACATTATTGTATTCAAACACTTTGATGATTAGTATTCCGGATACAATCAGGAATAAGGTTGTCTTCAAAACGATTTTGGAATATAAACTAAGACCGGTCCATTTCTTCTTTGATAAGATATCTCGAATGACAATGAAACCAATACCGCCGATAACAATCATAACCATTGTGTTGATGTTTAAAAGAACATTTCCACTAAAAGCTTGAAGCGAGGAATCTCCCAAGATATCGAATCCAGCATTGTTGAAAGATGAGATCGAATGAAATGCGGAAATCCCCAAAGCTTGCCAAAAACCATATTCGGGAACCTGAATGAATACAATCAGGTTGATGATCATTCCAAAGAATTCAATGAGTAATGTAGTGAAGATGATTGATTTTACCAATCGAACAACACCCGACATGGAATGTTGGTTCAAAGCTTCTTTGATTACATAGCGTTCCGTTACACCAATCTTGATTCCCAATATGATCAATACATAAATCGCAATCGTAACGATTCCGATTCCACCAACTTGAATCAATAAGGCTAAAACGATTTTTCCGAATACCGACAGGGTTGTTGATAAATCAGGAATGGTAGATAATCCTGTGACACAGACAGCCGATGTCGAGAGGAAGATAGAGTCAAACCAAGACAACGGGTCAGAGCCCTGAGTTGAAATGTTAAGTTTTAATAGGAAAACACCAATGATGATGATTCCTAAAAAGCTTCCGACAATCACTGATAGCGGTGTGATTTTACGTTTTTTCATACTGATACCACCTTACAAGATTAACCAAAAATACTCAAGTTATTATACTATGCTTTTGCGTTTTTGGCAAATATGAATGACTTGAAAATAAACTTTCATTTTTCCCTACAATAATGACCAAATTTTGATATAATGAATATGTCATAATTCAGGAGGTAACCATGTTAGTGTTAATTGGCCCAAGCGCATCCGGAAAAACAGAATCAGCCAAGATCATGATCAATCGTTATCCAATCTCTCGCGTTGTCACTTGTACAACTCGACCGAAACGTATCAACGAGATTGATGGGTTCGATTATCATTTCTACTCTCTTGAAGAATTTAAGAATCTAGAAAAGCAAGGATACTTTATTGAAACCGCGGTTTATAACGGGTTTTGGTACGGTACTCCAAAGAACGAGTTAGGTGATGATAAATTCATCATATTGGAGCCCCAAGGTCTAGAATCTTTTTTAGCGCTAAAACCTTGTCTCATTGTTGCTATTTTCTTAAATACAGACGAATCAGTTCGTATGTCGAGAATGAAAGAACGAAAAGATAAGACAAAGGATATCGAGAAGCGAATTGAAGCAGATCGAATCGAATTTAATTTGAACCACATAAAAGGACTCGACCTCGTGATTGATACGACGGATATCACATTGTCCAATCTCGCTGATCTTGTATATTCAAAATATATAGAATTACTGAAACAAAAACAGGAGAATGATAATGGCAGTACATGTTAGAAAAGCAAAACGCGAAGACTCAGGTTTGATCCTAGATCTCATCAAAGGAATAGCTGAATACGAAAAACTCTCTGATCAAGTTGAAGCGACTGTATCGCTTTTAGAACAACAATTATTTGATGAAAAAAACGCATTTGTGCTGTTAGCGTTTCACGATGAAATTGCAGTTGGATTCGCACTTTATTTCTACAATTTCTCCACATTCAAAGGAAAAAAAGGACTATATTTAGAGGACTTATTCGTCAAACCAGAATACCGAGGATTAGGAATTGGAAATATGTTATTTGAAACATTAAGAGATATTGCCAGACAAGAAAACTGCGGTAGAATGGAATGGGTTTGCCTCGATTGGAATCAACCAGCAATTGACTTCTACCGAAAGAAAAACGCTCGCTCCATGGACGATTGGATCATCTTCCGCTTAAATGAGGACGACCTTTGAGCAAATCACTTGGAAAAACCAGCAACATTTGATACAATTAATTCGAAATTTTCATAGGAGGAATAGTAATTATGCCAGTAAAAGTTACAACAGAAACATTCAAGAAAGAAGTATTAGAATCAGAAGTTCCAGTAATCGTCGATTTCTGGGCACAATGGTGTAGACCTTGCCTGATGTTAGCACCGGTTTTGGAAGAACTGGAAAGCGATATGGAAGGTAAAGTAAAAATCGCAAAAGTCAACGTTGATGAAGAAGGATATTTGGCAAACCAATTCCGCGTATCCAGCATTCCTACCGTTTATTTGTTTGAAAACGGACAAGTAAAAAATCAAGTCATCGGTTTGATGAGAAAAGAAGATTTGAAGAGACGTTTGGGACTTTAATCTTTATCACTAGACAACAATAACATCAAAGACATCAAAAGCCTGAAGGGGCTTTTTTTGTTTGTCATAAGGAAATATTTCAAACCAATTGTGAAATCACTGGATAATTCGAATTAGAGGTTTATCATAAACACCATTTATGATAAAATAAAGAAAGAATTCAGAGGTGAAACAATGGAAGATTTAAGAGAACGAATCGATTTAATCGATGAGAGCATCCAAAACCTGTTTTTGGAACGCATGCAGATTGTAAGTCAGATAGCCAAATACAAGAAAGAGAACAAACTGCCGGTGTATGATGGAAAAAGAGAACAAACAATCATCGTCAAAAACGTCAGTAGAATCGATGATTTTGACTTGAAAGATTTATATGAACAGTTCTATACCAAAATGTTGGAAGTATCCAAACAATATCAGGAAAGGATTCTCAAAAGATAATATGAAATATATCGACCTTAGAAGTGACACTGTCACAAAACCAACCCAAGAAATGCGCGATGCGATGTATATCGCTCCAGTCGGTGACGATGTCTTCAGTGACGATGAGACGATGAATGCATTGGAAGATTTGGTTGCTAAGACTCTAGGCAAAGAAGCGGGAGTATTTGTCCCTTCAGGAACATTCTCAAATCAATTGTCTCTTTTCACACATTGCAATCAGGGAGACGAGGTGATTGTCGATCAGGACGCTCACATCGTTCAGCATGAATCTGGAGCCTCTCCGGTCATATCCTCAGTCCAATTGTTCACCTTGGAGAGCAATCATGGAATATGGGATCTGAACAAACTGGAAAGAGTGATTAAGAAAAGGACTTTATCAACCACAGAAACCAGATTGGTTTGCGTCGAAAACGCTTACAATGGCTCTGTTCTTCCATTGGATTACATGGAAAGAGTATTTACCCTAGCAAAGCGTCATGGACTGGCAGTGCATCTCGATGGTGCAAGAATCTTCAACGCAGCGACTGCTCTTGGGGTAGAGGTTAGTGAAATTGCTCAATATGCTGATACGGTAAGCGTCTGTTTATCAAAAGCGCTCGGGGCACCGGCTGGTACGGTTTTGGTAGGTCCGAAAGATTTCATTGACAAAGCGAGAATGAAACGCAAAATCATGGGTGGAGGAATGCGTCAAGTTGGCATCTTGGCAGCCGCTGCCAAGATATCGGTAGAAGTGATGTCAAAGCGACTGGGAATTGACCATGACAATGCAATCTACATGGAAGCGTTGCTAAGAGAAATTCCTGGAATAAAGATTGATGAACATCAACGTGATATCAACATGGTTTTCTTTGATATCGATGACGAACGCAAATACAAACTACATGAATTTTTATTTGACAACGGGGTAAAAATATTGGAGTACGAAGGTATTTTCAGATTCGTCACACATTACGATATCGACCGAGAAGACATTAAAAAAGCGATTGATTTGGTGAAACGATATTTTTCATGATTTTACATAAGTTATATATTTTTTTAATCTTGGTATCATACTAGTATTATGTTATAATACTGTTTGGATTAATTTCGAAGCGGAGGAAAAGATGATGTTTCAAAAAACAAGCGGAATACACATCGATGGTAGAAAGGCAATGTCCAAGAAACTGACAATGGAAGAATATTTCAATCCCGAGTATGTTTACATCCATCTGATCAAAAACATCGGTCCTTTGAAAGCGACAGTCGCTGCCGGTGATGAGGTCAAGATAGGACAAGTGGTTGCTGTTCGGGAAGGATTCGGAGAAATGAATGTTTCTTCATCTGTCAGTGGGACAGTTACAGGGATCAAAAAGGTTTGGCATTCCAGTGGAAGAATGGTCGAAGCGATTGAAATCAAAAATGATTTTCAAAACACAATGGACCCCCACATTAAGCCAAACAAAAACATTGACTCTTTGACCAGAGAAGAATACATTGAAAAGATGAAGCTGGCAGGGCTTACTGGTTTAGGTGGGGCAGGATTTCCTACTTATATCAAGTACATCACACATCTACCTATTGATACAGTCATTATCAATGCTGTAGAATGTGAACCGTATTTGACATGTGATTTTAGCTTCATATTGGAATATCCGGAAAAACTGATGAAAGGCCTTCATCACTTTATCAAAGCGGCAAACGCAAAAAGAGGCGTCATAGTCTACAAAAACTACAACAAGGAAATCAAAGAATCCTTGCAGAAATACCTTCATAAATATCCGAATATCTCTCTCTTCGAAGTGGAGGATGTCTATCCGGCAGGATGGGAAAAATACATCATCGAACGGGTCACGGGAAAAACCTACACTGGACTTCCAAGTGAAGTGGGAGTCATCGTGAACAATTCTTCAACTGCGATTGTGTTCGCAGATATCGTGGAACACAATATTCCACTGATTTCTCGACCAATCACAATCACTGGAGAAGGGGTCAAAAAACCTAGAAACTTCTTTGTACCAATTGGAACAAAAGTGAGTGAATTGGTTGAAAAATGTGAAGGTTACGCAGATGGTCTTTTACCGACAAAGGCGAATTACATTGCCGGTGGACCGATGACCGGACGAGCGATCTTAATCGATGATCTGATCGTCAATGACACCTTGGGTGCCGTTATTGTCAAACCGTTTGTGGAGAAATTGCATCCGGAATGTCTTGGATGCGGAAAATGTGCCGATGTTTGTCCAGCATATTTGACTCCAACCGAAATTAAAAAAGCAGTTGAAAGCAATGACTTGAATCTTATAAAAGCATTGAATGCAAACAGTTGTGTTCAATGCGGACTCTGCTCTTATGTTTGTCCGTCTCATGTCGAGATTACGGACGCTGTCGTCAAAGCGAAAGACATGTTGCGGAAGGGGGCGAAATAATGGCTAGATTTGCGAATGGAAAAGCACCTTATCTGAGGATGGCGGATCAAGACAATAAAGGAACCGGCATCATCATGAGAGATTTCCTCATTGGATTAATGCCAGTTATTTTGTTTGCCTGGTACAAGAACGGTATTGCAGTCTTTATGGATGGAAATACAACGTTCTTTGGTATGTTATATCCTTTATTCTTTATTTTGGCAGGGGCAGTATCTTCGATGTTGATGGAAGCCGTTTTCTTCTTCTTTACAGATCCGGAAGCAAGAACTCTTCCTTCTTTGATGAAGAAACTATCCTTATCATACGCAATCATTCCGGGATTGATTCTGGCTTTAATGTTACCAATGTATACACCAATCTGGGTATTGATGTTTGGTACTTTCATTGGGAACATTGTCGGGAAGATGATTTTTGGGGGATTTGGTCACAATATCTGGAACCCGGCATTATTGGGATACGCTGTAATCAAATTCACATTTATGGGTCTGATCAATGCGTCAGGTGGATATTTTAACCCATCAGAGATGATTGCTTTATATGATGCGACTGCTGGTTCTACACCACTTGTTGTTCTTTCCAGCTCGCCATTTAGTTATGATTCCATCGTAGCACCGTTTGGAAACCTATGGACATTTTTCGTTGGTATGACACCAGGCGGAATGGGAGAAACTTCTGTTATGGTTATGCTGGTAAGTTATTTATGGCTTAGTTTCCGAAAAGTCATCAAATGGACAACACCACTTATCTATGTCGGAGCGGTCTTCGGATTATCTTGGATTGTGGGAGCTCTAAATGGAGATGCAGGACTTTGGTTCCCTGTTTACAGTATTCTATCCGGAGGTTTGATGTATGGAGCTGTGTTCATGATTACAGAACCGGTCACTACACCAAAGAATCCTCTAGGAAAAATATATTTTGCGTTGATGTTGGCGGTATTGACTGTTTTATTCCGCTTTGTGGGTAGTTTACCTGAAGGAGTCGGAACATCGATTATTGTCATGAACATCTTCGCATTACCAATTGATAAATATACAGCAATCATTCGTGCCAATCGATGGAGAAAGCCGGCATGGTTCAAAATCGCCACTCTGGCAGTCATCTTGATTGCAATTGGACTGTATGCGGTAATTAAAGCTGGAAATGTATATACAGATATCATTTTACCAATCCTTCCTTTTGGAGGTGTGATGTAATATGAAATGGTTTTTACATGATAAAGGTTTGATTCTGCTCTTGATTTTTATAACAGTAGTGGTGTTTGCGGTTGGTGGAGTATATTTCGATTCCATAGCAGTAGAACAGACTACGACTACAGAAGCAGAAACAACCACAACTAACGCCGCTACCGATGTAACAACGGCTGCGAACACAGATCCGCATTTCGTCAGTTACGACGAAACAACGAGAGTTTTGGAATTGAAAACCAATGGATTCCATGGATACATCTATGTCGAATTCACATTAAATGATACATTGGATGGTGTGGCATCTTATCAAATCAAGACATCGACAGAAACCTATGATGATAGTCACAATGACAATTATACCGGAGGACCTGTACCAAGTGTCGAGACATCGATACTGGATCAATACATGGCAGATACCAGCCCGGTTGATGGAGTAGCTGGAGCAACTGAAACCAGCAATTCCATCCTAGAGATGCTTGTTGCATTGGATGAATTCATCGCTAGCCTGAATGGAGGTAACTGATATGAGTGGAGGAATTAAATCTGGACTTGTACTATTGGTTCTTGGTATCATCAGTGGTCTCTTACTCGCATCTGTAAATGCTTGGACGGATCCTTATATCAAAGAAATCGAATTGCAGGAGCAATACGATGCTTTGAAGGAATTCTATTTTGATCCTACGGATCCCAATTATGCAACCTATCAAGTCAGTGATTTGTATGACTTAACAAAACTGGATGTGAATGAAGGCTCAATTTCAACCATCTTGGTCTTAAAAGATAAGACCTCAGGTACATTAGAATCTTTGGCATATGTTGCTAGTGGAAATGGATATAATGGAGCTGTTACGATGCTAATTGTGGTTGATTCTGACTTGACAGTAAGAGGGTATAAAATTCTTACTCAAAATGAGAATCCACCAATTCAAGAAGATTTTATCAATTACGACTATAATGTTTCTGCGATTACAGACTTGTCACAATTTGATGCAATCGCCCATGCAACCTTCACTTCTAATGCTGTGTTGGCATGTTTCAATGCAGTATCGGAAAGAGCGGCAAATGACTTTGGAGGTGGTTTGAATGAATAAACTTCAAAACTTCACCAAAGGATTCATCAAAGAAAATCCATTATTCGTTACAGTGCTAGGTATGTGTCCGTCATTGGCCGTTACAACTAGCTTGGAAAAAGCCCTGGGAATGGGTATGGGAGTATTCTTCGTATTGGTTTTATCCAATTTCATTGTCTCTTTGGTTATGAGTAATCCAAAGATTGCGGAATTGGTACGTCCGGTTCGTATTCCGGTTTATATCGTTATTATCGCCACTTTGGTTACAATCGTGGAAATGTTGATGCATGCATTCTTATATGACCTCTATAAATCATTGGGAGTATTCATTCCATTGATCGTTGTGAACTGTATCATTCTAGGTAGAGCAGAAGCGTTTGCATCCGAAAACAAACCACTGGATTCCGTATTGGATGGTATGGGAATGGCGTTAGGATTTACAGGAGCGATTGTACTTATCAGTTTGTTCCGTGAAATTTTGGGTGCTGGAACCATTACTATATGGGGAAATTTGGTATTGAATTTGAATTTCATATTTAATTTCTTACATATTAAACCAATCGACTTATTTGTCCAACCAGCTGGAGCGTTCCTATCATTTGGTTTGATCTTAGCTACGTTGACTGCGATAGGTAACAGTTTCAAACCAAAATCGATTGTGAAAGGAGCGACTGCAAATGAATAATTTGATTGCATTGGCTTTCGCGGCCTTTATCACAGAAAATATCATCTTGACTCAATTCTTGGGAATTTGTCCATTCTTGGGGGTTTCTACAAAACGTAAGAATGCACTTGGAATGGGATTTGCAGTCTTGTTTGTCATGCTGATATCCAGTTCAGTCACTTATTTATTGTATACCTTTGTACTCAAGACATTATCGATTGAATATATGAAGACGATCGTATTCATCTTAGTGATTGCATCTCTTGTACAAATGGTTGAGACTTTTATCAAGAAGGTGTCTCCTGCATTATATAAAGCATTGGGTATTTACTTGCCATTGATTACCACCAACTGCGCTGTTCTTGGTGTGGCACTGTTGAATATCACGAAAGAGAATAATTTCGTTGAAACCGTAGTCTATACAACCTTCATCGGACTTGGATTCATCTTCGTAATGTATATCTTCTCTATGTTGAGAGAAAAAATCGACAAAGCACCAGTTCCAAAAGCGTTTCAGGGAATTCCGATTGCCTTGATCGTCGCTTCGATTTTGGCCGTGATCTTCTCAAGATTCGGAGGTATCATCTAATGTGGGATATCTTATTACCAGCTTTGGTTTTGGCAATCACCGGATTTATTCTTGGAGGACTCATTTTCATAGTCGGAAAAGCGTTCTATGTAGAAGAGGATCCAAGCATAGAAGAAGTGGTCGAATTACTACCTAAATACAATTGTGGTGCCTGTGGGTATCCCGGTTGTAAAGAAATGGCATCCGGTTTATTGGCTGGCGAAGCGAAGCCGGCTTTGTGCAAACCGATGAAAAAGGAAGCAATTCCCGCTTTGGAAGCATATCTTAAAGAGTATTTCGCAAAAAAGAAAGAAGCATAGAAAACACAAAAAGGCAGGTTACACTGCCTTTTTTATTTGCATAAAATCAAAAGAAAGCTCTATGTATGGCGATTGTTGTTCACAACGAAATTTTTTTGAAAAACTTGTATCAATTTCTTATTTCATCTATGAAAGGGTTTTCACTTCTGTTATAATAAAAGTATCAAAGAGGAAAGGAGGATATGATGAAAAAACTGTATATCGCACTGCTGACTCTGATGTCGGTCTTGATCCTTAGTGGATGTAGCCAGAGCGAATTCAGGGTAGACGGCAAATTTACCGCCTATGAAGTGTCCATTCACAGCAATGCCCCGCAGTTGACCTATGTTACTGTTACCGTCGAAGACGGTGAAGTCACCGAATACCACATTGATGTACGTCAAGGATATGTTCTGACGACAGAAGGCGATACCACTGAATATTCATTTCATTGGAATGAAATGACAAAAAAGGAATTGGAATTCGCATATGGCATGAAGGATTATGGTACGGGATATGACTTGATTGACGGTGCATGGGTCTTAAACGAAGACTCGCCTGAATTCGAGTGGCATGAACAAGCCTACTTGATTGAGCAACATCTATTAGAGTTTGGTTTAGAGACAGTGGAGACCATCGAAGGAAGATTCTCCAACATTGCAGGAGTCACAATCAATGAAAGCGGCTTGCTGTTATTGGTGGAAGAAGCATTGGCATTGGCAAAAGCAGGAAAGTTTCACGCGCTTCTCTGCACAGCTGATGATTTGTATATCGCATCGATGGTGGTGAATGACTCTGGAGAGATTTCAGATTTAACTCTAGACGTTTTGCAAGGAGATCCGGAAGGGGACACCTTTGCTTGGAATGAATTTACGAAGCAAGAACTCGCAGACGAGTATGGTATGAAAGGTATTGGCGCAGCTTATGAATTCTCAAATGGATCATGGGTTGCAAGCGACGAAAAAACATCTTTGGAATGGTACGAACAAGCCAACCTGATCACCGATTACATTGAAACCTATGGCTGGGATGACAATATCCAAGCCCTGGCGGATCGCGGCGCAACGATTGACGGAACGACCTTGATTGACGATTTAGCCGGCGTGACTATCAGAAGTCAGACTTTCTACGACGTATTGACAGTATTATTTCAATGCGTTGGTTAAAACATCAAGAAAATGTTTTTTAGTTGCCAAGCCTTTTGGCAACTATTTTCTTTTCAATTGACAAACAAACGTTTAGTGCGGTATGATATTTAAACGAGAGGTTACATTATGGAATGGTATTTTTATCTTCTGATTGCAATAGGTTCATTCGTTCTCCTTTTTGTTCTATTGTATCTACTTCGTCATTATCGATATATAAAAATCGTGGAATCTGTTAAACGGATTCTTTTTGAGAAATTCAAGGACGCGGATGTTATTGAACACAATCCGAATCATAGTTATCAACTTGAATTTCAAGCAGAAAAGACATATCTGATCAAATTGATTGATATGAATTCAAATCATGAATTGATTATCACCAACGCTGATAATGTTGTCGTTAATCAGAATATTCAAGATTGGAAACGATCTACAAAACCGCATTTCATTCCCGGTATGAAAGAATTTATTCGGTATCAATCGGATTATAATGAGTCCATCAAAATAGTACTGATTTATCCTGATTGTTACAATATTACTAAATACATTAATGAAAGCGACTGCTATTTGGTAAAAAAGTTCCAAAAAGTAGACGGAATCTATTTTATCCAATTTAACAGTCTAGGAGAATTTTTGGAAAAACACTAACTTTTTTCTTTACAAATTCCCCCTTTTGTTTTATCATATTATATGCATGCGCCATTAGCTCAGTTGGTAGAGCAAATGACTCTTAATCATTGGGTCGAAGGTTCGAGTCCTTTATGGCGCACCATTGTGATAAATAGGTAGCGTTGCAGAATAATCTCTGCTTCGCTATTTTTTTTGCAATCAGAAAGGGATATTGATTTGGAACACAATCAACATGTTTTAGAAAATATTAGTTTTCCATGTTGACAGACGTATTTTTCTATATTATAATAATTATCGAAAAACAATAATTTTGAAAGGGAAAATGAATGAAGAAAATACTAATAATACTCATTTCTTTTTGCGTTCTGGTTCTTGCGACCAATGTGATATACATCTCATTGAGTGATTCGACAGGTCTTGAAGTAGTGAACTTGGAAGATTATGATTCCTATATGGAAGAACAGGGATTGGACGCGGATGGTTTTACTTCATCCCAAAAACAGAGTTTGTTTGAACAACAAGCCCGTTATTCCGGTGATTTTGTTTCAACCGAATATATCGCTCCAAGTACAAATGAGATTTTATTCTCGCGCGATTGGTCTCTATCGGGGAGTGTAGACAGAACGATTGAATGTCCGATTTCTCCTGATGTATTCCTTTTCTCAGATGGGAATCAGTATATAATTCTTGCCAAGTTCACAGTTCCATATTCATATAATACAAGTGATACACAGCTAGGATTTATAGATGTAGGGTACTCCAATAATTATCGTCTTTCATTCTCGTATTCAATCTCTTATGTGAAACAAGGGATCGAGTATCAAATACAATCGGGTCAGCTACCATTTGTGGATGGCACAACCTATATTCCAATCCATCAAAACAGAAGTAGAATTGCTTCATTATCCTATCCCGAATTGATCTATACGATTTATGGTACAGCGATCCCGACTGAAGATAATGATTTGATGGATGATCTTTACTTCGGTATCGATTTAGATTTCTATTTTTTAAAGTCTTCAGACCAAGAAACGATATTGATAGGATTCAACGAATTCAGCAATACTTACGAACATGACATATACACGGTAACTAGAAGAAGCATCCAATATGATAGGAGTGAAGTAGAATGCCATTTTTAGTAGCGCTCATGGTTATGATTGCGGTAGCGATTGGAATATTTGTCGGTTATGCGATTCATATTTCTAAGAAAGACAACTATGAATCAACATTGAAGATTCTCACAGTGATCGTCAAAGTCGGAATGCTTGTGGCGATCCTTTCTCAAGTTGTTTTGACGATCATTTCGCTTATAGCAACCACCAGTGATGTTATCATCGTTTTAGCAGTTTTAAAACAGGTGATAACAACAACTTTTCTGATTCTTATCTATAATAACGTGATTAAGCTGATGAACAATCTGGCAAAAAAAGAAATATTCATCACCAGGAACAGCTATTACGTGAAGGGAATCGGATTGTTATTTCTATATCTTGCCTTAACAGAAATTATTGTCGGATTGATTGTTGGAGTCATCATGTTTAGAAGTTATGGTAATTTCACGATCACTTTTTCTTCGGATTCTTCTGTCTTTGTTTATATTATTGTTGGTTTGGCAATGCAAATCATTGCCAAGATACTGAAGATGGCTTGCAAAATCTATGAAGAGAATCAATTGACAATATGATTCGGGTAGATCTGACACAAAAATTAAAAGAAAAAAACATGACATCGAAAGAATTGGCAAATATCATCGATATCACAGAGGCCAATCTTTCGATTCTTAGGAGCGGGAAAGCGAAAGCAATTCGATTCACGACGTTGGATGCAATCTGTAAAGCACTGGATTGTGAACCTGGGGATATCTTGAAATTTGAGGAGGATGAAGACAATGTCTATCAATGAATTTGTCGGCATATTTATCGTTGTGACACTGATAGGTGGAACTACCTATGTCATCGTGACAAAACAATATAAGAAACTTTGGCTTATGAGCCCGGTTTATCTTGGTGCAGTGTTATTGCTAGCGGTTTTATTGGTGAATATCCTAGGACAAGAGAATCTTGAAATCATCTATCAATATGTTGCATTCGATGACGAATTGGACTTGTCCCTGGTCAAGACTCCTGAAAGGAACTATCTGATTTATACCAATAGCGACGAAGAAGTATTATATGAAAACCGATATGAAGAACAGCCTTTTCATTCCGAGAAACTTCATCCGATCTATTTGGATGATATGGAAGACTACTATATTGTCATTTATAGTTATGATCACACTAAGACGATCACAAATGATCGCTACACTCAAAATGATTATGAGAGAAATCGAAAAAGGGATTTTCTCGTCCTTATCCGAAAGGACGATGGATTGGTAATATATACCGAGGATTATGAATTGATTGGACGAGAGATCGATCTTAACAGTTTTCAGTCCGGAAATAACATTATCACATTCGATATTTTTATTCCATACGAAAAAAACATCTCATATATAAGGTGCATCTCGATTGATGATGATGTGGCCTATGATTCATCCTATATTTATAACGATGACATCCATAACACACCGATGATCACCACATTTATGGGAGAGATATATCATTTCCATACTCTCGGGGATCCTTCTGAGATTTTAGAGTTCACGTTGGCAGGATCTTTCTATTATTATGAAGATAGTTATGGCTTATCTTTTGCAGGAAAAATACGGAGAGACCTATATGGGGCAGAGTTCACAAGGAATCTTGATTTATCCCTAGAAGAATATGCTAAAGATGGCTATGTCAGAATCACGGAATCAGGAATATATTATGTATCCAATGATCTCGATTTGGTGTTTAACAATGGATCGAACTCAGTCATCATCCAAGCGGATATCACTCTTATGGAATGGGAAACCTATATACCGGATTAGCTTTATATAATTCACCCAAACAATCCTTATATTTCATGATAGATTTATGATGATGCTTTGATATTACTTTTCCTAGGAAATGCATTTTAATGTATTTCCTTTTTTTATTCGAATGCCGATATCAATATCACGAAACAATCCATTTTTCGTATTTTCGCATTAAAATAGAAAGACATTGGAAAGAGTTGTCATTATATCCTTTACAAGGTTGTCGTTCATATCTTATAATAGATATGAAAGCTAGGTGATATTGTGGTTGAAATTAATGGTTCAAACTTGACGCTCGACTCTTTTTCCAAAGTCGTTCTGGATCATGAAGAATTACAAATTTCCGATACCAGCAAAACCCAAGTAAACAATGCGAGACTCTATGTTAAGGAAGTCATCAAATCCGAAGTTCCAACGTATGGAATCAATACCGGATTTGGAAAACTTTCTGTTGTTTCCATTGCCAAAGAAGATGTCAACAAACTCCAAGAGAATTTGTTGAAGAGTCATGCTTGCGGTGTCGGTGAACCGTTCTCTGAAGAAGTAGTGAGAGGAATGCTCTTGCTACGGATCAATGCCTTGATCAAAGGGTATAGTGGGATACGGTTATCAGTGATAGAAAAAATGGTAGAATTCTTGAACAAGAATCTGATTCCAATTGTATATTCTCAAGGAAGTCTTGGCGCAAGTGGCGATCTGGCTCCTTTAAGTCATATGGCTTTGCCACTCTTGGGTCTTGGAGAAGTATACTATCAAGGTAAGAAAATGGAAGCCAAAAATGGTTTGGAATTAGCAGGCATAACACCGATTGAAATGTTAGAAGCAAAAGAGGGTTTATCTTTGATCAATGGAACCCAAGCAATGACTTCAGTCGCTGCTTTGGCATTGCTGGAAAGCTATGATTTGATGTGTCTTTCCGAGCATGTTTTGGGTTTGACTATGGAGGCGTTGACAGGTATTGATGAAGTATTTTATGATAAAATCCATCTCTTAAGAAATCAACCAGGCCAAATCAAAGTTGCCAAAACAATGAGGGGAATTCTAAAGGATTCCAAATTAACTACAAAACAAGGCGAGTTACGTGTTCAAGACGCGTATTCTTTACGTTGCTCGCCGCAAGTATTGGGTGCTTCATTGGACGCAATCGATTATTGCCGCAATGTAGTTGAAAACGAAATGAACGCGGTAACCGATAATCCATTGGTTTTCATTGATGATCAAAAAGTTATCAGTGCAGGTAATTTCCATGGGCAGCCAATCGCCATAGCTATGGATTTCCTTGCAATTGCGATGAGCGAACTGGCAAATATATCCGAACGCAGAATCGAACGTATGGTCAATACCAATTTATCCAATGGTTTGCCTGCTTTTTTAGTTCATAAACCAGGAATCAATTCTGGCTTTATGATCGTTCAATATAGTGCTGCATCCTTGGTCAGCGAGAATAAAGCCTTAGCTCATCCTGCAAGCGTGGACTCCATTCCATCTTCAGCGAATCAAGAAGACCACGTCTCTATGGGAACAATCTCCGCAAGAAAAACCAGAGATATCATCAATAATTCGCAAAAAGTCATCGCAATGGAACTATTTACCGCTTGTCAAGCGCTGAATTTCCGTGATCTGAATAAATTGTCTAGTCGTTCCAAAGAAATCTACACCTATGTTCGAAAAGAGATTCCGTTTATTCAGGAAGATACCATCATGTATAAAATGATTCATTCTGTCATTGAAATGACAAAGCGATCCGAATTCAAACAGTTAATCAATTTGGAGTGTGATTGATATGAACAAAGCCATCACACTAAGAGATATCTTCCAGACTCTTCCTGAACCGAAACCATTTCAGGAAGGAATCAGAAGAGCACCAAAAAGAGAGTTCAATCTCACCAAAGTAGAAACCTCTTTGGCATTAAAGAATGCTCTACGTTATATTCCCAAAGAATGGCATGAGATCCTCGCTCCAGAATTTCTGGAAGAGTTGCTGACAAGAGGCAAAATATACGGCTACCGTTTCCGGCCATTTGGTAGGATTTTCGGAAAATCCATCAATGAATATGAAGCGAATACAATCGAAGGAAAAGCATTTCAAGTCATGATTGACAACAATCTTGATTTTGAGATTGCACTTTATCCTTATGAACTCGTCACTTATGGGGAAACTGGTTCTGTGTTTCAAAACTGGATGCAATACCATTTGACCAAGAAATACCTGGAGATTATGAATGACGAACAAACGTTGGTCCTTCTGTCTGGACACCCTCTTGGTTTATTCAAATCACATAAACATTCTCCACGAGTGATATTGACAAACGGACTGATGATCGGTGCGTTTGATAATCTTCACCAGTTTAATCGAGCTTCCAGTCTGGGAGTTGCCAACTATGGGCAGATGACCGCCGGTGGTTGGATGTATATCGGTCCGCAAGGAATCGTACACGGCACCTATTCCACTTTGCTGAATGCCGGCAGATCGAAACTCGGCATTCCGGAAAAAGAAGATTTGAAAGGTAAACTGTTTGTGTCTTCGGGTCTAGGAGGTATGAGCGGTGCTCAAGGCAAAGCCATTGAAATCAGTGGTGGTGTCGGAATCATCGCCGAAGTGGATCATTCTAGAATTGAAACAAGATACAATCAAGGCTGGGTATCTCATATTGCCAAAACGGAAGCAGAAGCATTCCAATTGGCCAAAGAAGCACAAAGAGATGGAAAAGCAACAGCGATTGCTTATCATGGGAATATTGTAAATTTATTGGAATATGCCGTCAAGGAAAACATCCATATCGACCTATTAAGTGATCAGACTAGTTGTCATGCGGTATATGATGGCGGGTATTGTCCTGTCGGGATTCGTTTTGAAGAAAGAACAAGACTATTAAGAGAAGATAAAAAGCAATTTGAAAGCCAGGTAAATCAAACACTACATCGCCATTATAATGTAATCAAACAAATCGTTAGAAACGGGACCTACTTCTTTGATTATGGAAATTCCTTCATGAAGGCAATCTACGATTCCGGAATCCAAGAAATCTGTAAGAATGGGAAAGACGATCTGGATGGTTTTATTTGGCCGTCTTACGTAGAAGATATCATGGGACCAATCCTGTTCGATTATGGCTACGGTCCATTCCGTTGGGTTTGTTTATCCGGAAAAGAAGAAGATTTGGATCAAACCGATCAAGCGGCTATGGATTGCATCGACAAAGACAGAAGATTCCAGGATTTAGACAATTACAACTGGATTCGTGATGCAAAGAAAAACAAATTGGTTGTGGGAACCAAAGCAAGAATCCTTTATCAAGACGCCTATGGAAGATTGAAAATCGCTTTAAAATTCAATGAGATGATTCGCAATGGCGAAATCGGCCCTGTTATGTTGGGTCGAGATCATCATGATACTGGAGGAACCGATTCTCCATTCAGAGAGACATCCAATATCAAGGATGGATCCAATATCATGGCGGATATGGCGACACAAGTCGCTCTTGGAAATACAGCAAGAGGAATGTCTCTTGTTACTTTGCACAATGGCGGCGGCGCGGGAATCGGCAAGGTCATCAACGGCGGATACGGAATGGTTCTAGACGGTAGCGAAAGAGTGGACGAGATATTGAATACAGCGATGCTTCACGATGTGATGGTCGGTGTTACTCGTCGTGCTTGGGCAAGAAATCAAAACTCAATCGATACAGTGGTAGAATACAATGCGTTGGAGAACAACTCGATGCTAAGCGTACCGTTCCTTACGGATGAAGATGCCATTTTATCACTTGTGGAAGAAGCATATCAAAAAGGTGGAAAATAAGATGAAAATAGTGGAATGCGTTCCAAATTTCTCCGAAGGTAGAGATATCGACAAAATCGAACGAATCATGTCGGTTGTCAAAACCAATGCTTTTATTCGTTTGATTAACTATGAATCCGATGCCGACTATAATCGTACGGTTGTGACCCTCGTGGGAGAACCGGATAAGATGGTCGATTTGATTCTTGACTTAACAAAAATCTGTCTTCAAGAAATCGATCTGAATCATCACAGTGGCGAACATGCAAGAATGGGTGCCATTGATGTGATTCCTTTCATCCCTATAAGCGACATTTCCATGGCGGAATGTGTCGCATTGTCAGAACAATGTGCAAGAAGAATCAACGAGAAGTATGATATCCCTGTTTTCTTGTATGCTGAGGCTGCAAAAAAACCGGAAAGAGAGTTGTTACCGAACATTCGCAAAGGCGAATTTGAAGGGATGAAAACAAAAATCCAAGAATCTGAATGGAAACCTGATTTTGGAAAACCAGAAATCCATCCGACATTTGGTACTGTCGCGGTTGGAGCTAGAGATTTTTTAATCGCTTATAATATTGATTTGGCTACAGAAGACGAAAATCCAGCGAAGCAGATTGCCAAAGCAATTCGAAAATCTTCCGGCGGATTTCAATATATCCAAGCAGGACCGGTATATCTGGAAAACAGAAAACATACGCAAGTTACTATGAATATTTTGAATTATAAAAAGAATCCAATTTATCGTATCTTTGAAACAGTACGGATGGAAGCCAAACAATATCAAGTGGAAGTCACTGGAGCTGAAATCGTCGGCTTGATACCGAAGGATGCTTTGATTCGTTCGTTGAAATATTATTACAAGTCTCAAAAAATTGCGTTCCCTGAAAATATCTCATTTGAGATGATTGTGGAAGATGCTAGAAAATACTTGTTATTTCGAGATTTCAACGAGACCAAAATCATAGATTATTTTCTATAGGAGAGCATATGGCACAACGGACACTTATCAAAAATATCAAATATTGTTATACATCGAACGAGTCACCTCCTGTCAAAGGTCATGACATGTCCAAAATCGATGTATTTGACAATGTCAACATACTGATTGAAGATGATAGGATCAGCAAAATCAGTAAAAACCCAATTGAAGAACCTGGTTTGGATTTGATCTATGACGCGTCGGGATTGATTTGTGTTCCGGGATTCATCGATTCTCATACCCACTTGGTATTTGGAGGGTCGAGAGAACATGAGTTCGCCAAGAAACTTGCCGGTGTTCCATATCTTGAAATTTTAAAACAAGGTGGGGGAATCCTTAGTACTGTCAAGCAGACCAAAAACGCAACCTTTGATGAGTTGTACAGACAAGCCAAGAAATCATTGGATGAGATGTTGCTATTCGGGGTTACAACAATCGAAGCTAAATCGGGCTACGGGCTATCGCTAGACACTGAAATCAAACAACTTGAAGTATTGAGAAAGTTGAATGAAACTCATCCAATCGATATTCACATCACGTATTTAGGTGCCCACGCATTTCCAAAGGAATATGAAAATCACAGATCTGATTTCATCCAACAGATTCAAAGTGATTTGAAAATCATTCACCAGAAAGGATTGGCAGAATCCGTCGATGTCTTCTGTGAAGTTGGAGTATTCTCTGCAGAAGAAACCAAAAAGATTTTGGATACAGCTAAGTCGTTAGGATTTAAATTGCGTGTTCATACGGATGAAATCGAATCAATAGGAGGTACTTTGGTAGCTTTGGATTTAAAGGCTAAGACAGTTGACCATTTGATGGCTTTGAAAGAAGAGGATATGGCTTTACTTGCAAAAAGTGATACAATAGCTAACCTCTTACCATCCACATCGTTCTTTTTAAACAAGGAATATGCTCCTGCCAGAAAAATGATTGATGCCGGAGTCGCATTGGCGATATCCAGCGACTACAATCCTGGTTCGACGCCATCTGAGAATTATCAACTTACCATGCAAATCGCAGCCAATAAGCTTCGGATGGTTCCAACGGAAGTTCTGACAGCGGCGACTGTCAATCCAGCATTTAGTCTTGATATTTCCAATACACATGGCAAGATTTCTGTTGGATACAAAGCGGACTTAGTTCTATTGGATGTCAATAATCTAGATTATTTTCTATATCACTATGGGATCAATCATACAAAAGCGGTATTCAAATCAGGGCGATTGGTCGTTGATCATCGCCAATTATTGGAGGAAGAACTATGAAACTCGTCGACATGAAACTTGAGTCATTCTTACATGAATTAGCTTCCAATTCACCAGCACCTGGAGGAGGGAGTGTCAGTGCATTAGCCGGCGCTAATGCTGCATCGCTTGTAATCATGGTATCCAGCCTGACTACAAACAAGAAGAAATACAAAGCATTACCGGAACAGGAGCAGAATAAATATCAAGATATTATTTGCAAGTTCGAACATGCAAAAAAGCAGTTCACAATGTATATCGATGAAGATACAGAATCGTTCAACCAAGTGATGGCTGCTTTCGGACTACCGAAACAATCTGAGGAAGAAATAATGACAAGAAATCAAGCGATAGAGACCGCAACAATCGCATCCATCAAGACACCGATGAAAGTTGCTCTTTTGGCACTTGAATTGATGAGAGAGATGGATATCGTGATTCAAATGTCCAATCGCAACACTGTTTCAGATCAAGGAGTCGCGATATTGTTGCTACACTCTGCGTTTCTTGGAGCACTCATGAACGTTAAAATCAATTTGCCTGGATTGAGTCAAAAAGAACTGATAAAAGAATACAAAGATGTTATAATGGAACTAACAGATGAAGCAAGAGATATAAAGGATAGACTTCTAGAAGAAGTCAATTATCTTTTGGATTAGGAGGAATTATGAAGTTATTTGCGGATACAGCCATAATTAGTGAAATTGAAGAAGTCAGTACCTGGGGGATTATCAGTGGTGTTACTACGAATCCTTCTTTGATAGCGAAGTCCGGAATCAGCCTGACCGACGCTATTCAGAAAATTGTCAATTTGATTGATGGACCGATTAGCGCTGAAGTGCAAGAAGGCAATGCCACCGATATGGTGGAAGAGGCCAAAATATATGCCAAGATGCACAAGAACATCGTTATTAAGATACCAATGACTCTGGAAGGAGTTAAAGCTGTAAAGCAGCTTTCCACATTTGGTATCAAGACCAATGTGACACTTGTATTCTCCACTTCGCAAGCACTAATGGCTGCTACAGCCGGCGCCACGTATGTTTCTCCATTCATGGGTCGTATTGATGATTTGACCGGCCGGGATGATGCTGGATTCGAATTGGTCAAGGCTGTCAAAGACATGTTCAAAACATACGGATTCAAAACACAGATCATAGCGGCGTCCATACGTCATAACAACCATGTTGACCAAGCCATGAAGGCAGGAGCCGATATCGCAACGATACCGTTCAAAGTATTGAACGATATGGTAAAACATGAACTGACGGACAGAGGCTTGAAGATTTTTAGAGAAGCATCACAAAATAAATAATGACAAACCGATAAACATGGGGTAATATTCCCATGTTTTTTCATTTAAAAAAATAGAATGCGTTCATTAATAAAGCAAATCAATATGAAGCACACATTCATATATATCCGTATGATAGTATAGAATAAGAGGGGAACATTATGGAAAAAATACGATTAGCGATTATTGACGATGAACCAATCAATCTTCAGGTATTAAGCAAATTGCTGATGAACGAATATAACATCAGCGTATTCAAATCGGGAGAATCATTCCTGAGTCACATGGATAAAATGCAGAAGCCTAGTTTGATTCTTCTCGATATCATCATGCCGGGGCTTGATGGGTATCAAACATTGAGGAAAATAAAAGAATACCCTGAATATCAAGAAATACCGGTGATTTTTATCACCTCTTTGGACAGCAGTTTGGATGAAGAAAAAGGATTCAATGTAGGGGCGATGGATTATATCATCAAACCATTCAAACCTGTTGTGGTCAAAAAACGAATACGCGTTCAATTGGAATTGAAGGAAGCCAGAGATTTTTTGAAAGAGAAGAATGAATGGCTGGAAGATGAAGTAACAAACAGAATCAAAGAAACCATCATTGTCCAAGATGTGACACTGGGTATTGTAACACAACTCGTAGAGACCAGAGATCTTGAAACAGGAAACCACATCTATAGGACAAGTAGATATATGGAAATCCTAGCGAAAAAACTCAAGACAAAACAAGAATATAAAAGCACGTTAACGAGTGAATATATCGAATTGATCACCAAAGCTGCACCATTGCATGATATCGGAAAAATAGGCATCCCGGATTCGATTCTATTGAAACCGGGCAAGTTGACTCCAGAAGAATATGAAATTATGAAGACGCATGTTCAGAAAGGGGCTGATGCAATTTCTTTGGCAATCAAGCAAACACTTGAGATGCATGCAAAAGACAAAGAGTCCTCGGCATTGGCTTTACGGTTTTTGGATGTAGCGCATGAAATTATTCTTTATCATCACGAACGCTGGGACGGATTGGGATATCCCGGGCGTCTGGTAGGATCCAAAACTCCGATTCCAGGAAGAATGATGGCTTTGGCAGATGTGTTTGATGCCCTTACGACACCAAGAGTCTATAAAGCTGCTTGGAGTTTTGATGAAGCAACCAAATATATCAAGGAACATGCAAAAACCTAATTTGATCCCGATGTGGTATGGGCATTTTCGGAAGAAATTGAGCAATTTCGAAATGTATTTGACATTCTGAAAGATTGAGGTGTAAACGATGGATCATTATCAATCGGATTTTGTATATCATGGTAATGAATTTTTAAATAAATTGCATCAATGGGTAGGAATTGGTCTTTGGGAGCTCAATCTAAAAGATCAAATTCTTGTCGTGGATTCTGAATTCAACAAACTTAATCATCTGGGATTGGAAGCTCAATACAAACTTGATGAAGCGCTTAAATTGTTTGGCCCTATGAAAGCATTGGAATTCAAAACGGTTTTAACCGATGCAATCAAAAAAGAGATACCATTTTCTATTATTGTGAATTTTGTCGATAGAAGAAATGCTATGAATTGGTTTAAAATCTCTGGAGGGCCATATTATGAAGAGCAATCGTTGGTATCGTTTCAAGGGATTGTTCAGAATATAACAAATCTAATTGAAAGCAAAATATCCATGGAACGATATACCAATTTGTTTGCGGGCTTCTTCCAGACAACCAAAGATCTATACTATATTTATGACAAGAGTGGCAATATCATTGAGTTTTTCGGTTCTTCCAAAGAAAATTACGATTCGGATCCAGACAGTCATATTGGAATGAATATCAGCGAAATTGTTCCAAAATTCTTATCAAAATTGATTATAAGCAATATTAAAGCAGCCGGTAAGACAAATCAAGTCCAGACATATGAATACGATCTGGAGTTGGACGATAGGGGAAACCAACATTATTCCTCCTCCATCAGCAAGATGCCGAATTCCGAATACTTTATTTCTGTAATCAAGAATAAGACCGAAGAATATAAACGGTCAAAATTACTAGAAGATCTTGCAAAACACAATCAGTATCTTTTAGACAGAGCGCCTCTTCCAGTTGTAATCGCAACTTATGACGATGGAACGATCATGTATATGAATATCAATGCCAAGAAACTGTTTGAATTGGAAGAAGAGGACATCGAAGGAAAATACAACATTTTGGATTTCTAT
The DNA here is from genome assembly GCA_016935815.1 of Bacilli bacterium. Taxonomy (GTDB): domain Bacteria; phylum Bacillota_I; class Bacilli_A; order Izemoplasmatales; family Hujiaoplasmataceae; genus 4572-104. The sequence continues at coordinate 32,079 of JAFGQH010000059.1, forward strand.
CAATTTCCTCAAGACCGAATTCGACTGAAGTCTGCCGTTGATAGAGGTGAAGCAGAAGACATACACTTGGAGATGAAGTCCTTCAACAATAAGAGAATTGTTTTGGCTGTAAGTGCCAATTTGATTGATCATCAAGGACGAAAATCGCTTTTGGTTTCCATAAATGACATTACAAAAATCACCCAAATAGAAAATTCCTACATTCGCGAGAGAGATGCTTTATTTGAACGTGTAAAGGAACAAAAAGCATTGCATGCTATTTTTACACTGACAGAGGACATAGCAAAAGCAATAGGAGATGTAGCTCCCGAAATTCCTTTCATCTTGAAACATGCGATGCAATATCCAGAATCGACGATGGTAGAACTTTCCATCGGTCAGAGCAAATATGTATTGGATGACTTTATGGATACCCCATGGATGATTTCCACGAGCAAAGAAACAAGCGAGGGAATCCCAATTTCAATTAAAATCGCATATTTCGACGAGTTCACTGAAAGAGATCAGGGACCATTTCTCAACGAAGAAATCCAATTGTTGGAATCGGTTATTTCCAGAATTGTAGCTTTTGTCAATCAAAAGCGCATGGTAGAGGTAAATGTCGAGCAGGCTGAATTGATGAATATCATGTTTCAGCAGACAAAGGACGCTATCATACTGGTAGACTCGTTATCAGGAGACATCATTGATTTCAACACTGCAGCATATGAAAGTCTAGGATATACAAGACAAGAATTCTCCAAAATGAACATTCTTGATATCCGACATGACAACAACTATAGAACGCTAGTTGAATTGTATGAAAATCTGACATATGACAAAACCTTGCGCTATCAAACAATCAAAATTCGGAAAGATGGAGAACCGATCCATGTCATTTTGACTTTGAAACGAATCTTGTATAAAGGACAGGAATTGATTTCAAATGTATGGCACGATATCACAGAACAAGTAAATACCCAGGAAAAACAAGAGCAGGAAATCAAGCAACTAGAACTATACACCGATTTCTTACAATACGTTTCCACGCATCGAATGTCATTGCTAGGTCATTTTGATAAATTTACCAAAGAGATGAACGAAAAATTGTGCAATACAATGGGATTTGATCGTGTATCCGTATGGCTGTTTGATGAAACCAAAGAAAATCTTTCCTGCGTGAACATGTATAATCGAATCGATCAAAAAGATGTGTGCGACATCGTCATGAGAAGCGATTTGCTTCATGAAGAGATTGCTCTTTTCAAGAATAATCGATATGTTGCTTCCGACAACGTCTTGGAAGACGAACGGTTGGAAGAATTGGCGAATCAACTCTTACGAAAAAACCACATCGGATCGATGTTGGATTGTACTATCAATTCTAGTGGGGATACCAAAGGAATTCTATGTATTCAGACAATAGATCGTCATATCACCTGGGATGCATCCACCATCAATTTTGGATGTCAGATAGCGGATCAACTCGGAACGATCCTTCTGAATAAGAACCGTATCGAACTTTTAACCAGTCTCAATGAGAGTGAAAAAATGCTTAAAATCGCTCAAGAAATATCGAAAATCGGTCACTGGAATTATGATTTCGCAACAGATTACTTAAAATTCTCAGATGAAGCCAAACGATTGATGAAAGTTGAAGACGGTAAGGCAATATCGGAGGAATTCTATCAGAAGCATATTCATCCCGATGACTATAAGAAAAGTCGAAAAGCTTGGTATGATGCATTGGAAGGCAAAAAGACAGACGTCGTATTTCGCTATAACCGGGATGGCAAACAAATTTGGTTGGAGGAAAGACAAGAAGTTCAGTTTGATGAAAAAGGGAATCCCAAATTCGGTATGGGTACCTTGCAAGATGTAACAGAAAAGATTGAAACCAATGAGAAATTGGATGAATATCGCTTCCATCTGGAAGAAATGATTGAAACTCGGACGAAGGAATTGGCAATCGCGAAAGAAGAAGCAGAAAAAGCAAACGAAGCGAAGAGCAGTTTCTTGTCCAATATGTCTCATGAGATTCGAACGCCGATGAATGCGATCATTGGTTATGCTCACTTACTTCAAAGAGATCCACTTACCGATAAGCAAAAACAGCAATTGATCAATTTGAAGGATGCTTCCAATCACTTGCTGACATTGATCAATGATATCTTGGATATCTCTAAAATTGAGGCGAACAAAGTGGAAATCGAAGAACGCGAATTCAATCCGTCTGTAGTCATCGATCGAGTCATATCAATGGTCTCCGCTAAAATAGAAGAGAAAAACCTCCAAACAATCGTGGATTTTGATCACATACCGCTGCTTTTGATAGGGGATTCAAACCGCTTTGCTCAAATTATGACAAACTTGATGAGCAATGCGGTCAAATTCACCAAAGAAGGTAAGATCAGAATCATCGCCAGTGTTTTGAAACAGAAAAACAATATGGTCCATCTGTCGTTTGAAGTCAGTGATACCGGTATCGGTATGTCTAAGCAACAATTGGATGATCTATTTCAGGACTTCCATCAAGCGGATTCATCCATTACCAGACGCTTTGGAGGAACTGGATTAGGACTTTCCATCAGTAAGAAGCTTGCAGAATTCATGGGTGGGACTCTGACGGTAGAAAGTGTCCATCACAAAGGTAGTACTTTTACTTTGACATTACCTTTTGAAATCAGTCATAATATACCGAAGGTAGCTTTCAGTTATGCAGAACTAGGATCTAAAGTATTGGTTATTGACGATTCGGAAGATGCTCGAATTATATTGAAGAATATGTTAAAGGATTATCATTTCCACGTCGATACAGTTGATAACGGCATCGACGGAGTGGAAATGGCACTGGCTGCGCAGAAATTGAATAGTCCATACAATTTGATTATCGTCGATTGGAAAATGCCAGAATTTGATGGAATTGATACAATATTGATGTTGCGTTCCAAAAACCTCATGGAAAATCCCAAAGTCATGATGATTACCGGATATAGCAATGAGCTCAAAGGGGAGAATCTGGAAAGTATTGAAATCGATCAAGTTCTTTTGAAGCCAATCACGCCATCAAAGCTACAGGATGCATTGGCAACCGTATTTGGAAATGCAACTATGTCAAATCGTTTGACTCCTTTGAATTCTGATCAAGTGGAGATTAAAAAGGATGCTCATGTTCTTGTTGTAGAAGACAACGAAATCAATCAGGATGTTGCCATTCAACTACTCCAAACATTTGGTATCAAGTCGACAATTGCCGAAGACGGGATCATCGCTTTGGAATATGCAAAATCCGCAGTGTATGATATGGTTTTGATGGATATACAAATGCCAAGGATGGGTGGAATCGAAGCTACAAAAGAAATCCGAAAACTCAACAATTGGCACGAGATACCTATCATTGCCATGACAGCGAATGTTTTGCTGGAGGAAAGAGAACGATGTCTGGAGGCCGGTATCGATGATGTATTGACGAAACCGATTGATCCAGATCGCTTCTTCGAAACAGTCCTGCGATGGATTCCAACGGTAAACAAAGAAAAAGTGAAAGAACAAGTATCTGATTTGGAGCAAAGGGATTTTGATTTTTTGCGAGCCATCAATATGATGGACGATATCGATGTGAAAAGCGCTTTGCGATTGGTTTCAGGTGATATCGGATACTATCGAAACATGTTGGAAATGTTCATTGATCACCATAACAAAGATTATGAAAATATCAAACAAGCATATGAAGCACAAGAATTTGATACACTGGTTCGTATGGCGCATACGTTAAAAGGAGTATCAGGGAACCTAGGATTCACGAAAATACATATCCAAACGACGAAGCTAGAAAAAATGGCCAAGGATAAGGATGATCTTAGGGCAATTGATCACGTTATGCAGGAATTTGAAGAACACTTCATGAGTTTGTTGAAACGGTTGGATCAATTGATTCATAAAAAGTCAACCGTCTCACCCAAAACCAAAGCAGACTTACATAACCAAACAGATGTGGCAATCAGTGATTTGATCGTGTTATTGGAAAACAGTGATATCAAAGTCCTAGAGTGGTTGGAAAACAATCGAAGCCTGATTGAACAGAAAACCAAATTAAACTATGCAGAATTGCATAGGCTGGTCACGAATTTCGATTTCATCGAAGCGCTAGATCTCGTGAATCGATATATATGAAAATGAGGTGATATTATGAAGACAGAAAACTGGAAGTTATATGCAAGTGTCAATACCGAATTTATCTTTCTAATGAATGAAGAGGGAGTAATACTGGACTATTCTGCAAAAAAAGAAGAGAATCTGTATTTGCCACCTGATAAGTTCATGAATCAGAAAATCTCAGACGTTTTATCTCCAGACATCGGGGTAAAATGGACCAAGGGAATTGAGATAGTTAAGACATCGAATAAAGAGTATTCTTTTACCTATACTTTGGTGATTCAGGAAAAACCGATTGATTTTTTATGCGAGATGTTGCCAATCCCTGGAAAAAAACTGTATTTTGCAAAAATCTACAATTATACTGAAGAAGTGAAGATGAGGAAAAAATTAGACGAATTTGAAGCAACTCTTGATTCCTTGATGCAAAACATCCCTTTCTCTTTGTTGATTACATCTTTGCATAACGGGAATGTCTTATTTGTGAATAAAAATATGAGACGCATCTTCAATATAAAGGATACGGATCAATTACCGTTGGATATATCCGCTTTTTATGTAAATGAACAAGATCGCGATATTTTACTGGAAGATTTAAAGAAATTTGGAAGCGTTCAGAATTATCAAGTAAAGATGTACAATTGGCAGAAAAACATTTATACTGCATCACTATCATCTAGTATCATTCATTACAAAGGAGAAGCCGCCGTTGCCACAATCATAGTCGATGTGACGGCGAGAAAGAAAGCAGAGGAAAGCCTGCGAAAAAGTGAGCAACGCTATCGCTTATTGGCAGAAAATATTACCGATGTGATTTGGCAGTTCAATTTGACAAAAGACAAATATGAGTATGTCAGTCCCTCTATCAAAGAAATGAGGGGTCTTACTGTTAAAGAAGCAATGGCAGAGAAGTTACAAGATTCCTTATCCAGAGATTCCTATATTGAAGTCAAAAAGACAATCACAGAGGAATTGAAGACGTTTATGCAAAACCCGACACCAAGGCATTATTCACGAAAGGTCAAACAGGCAACTTCAACAGGAGATTTCATATCAGTTGATATCAACACCACAGTAAGACTGAGCGATGATGGTGATATTATCTTGGTCGGAATAACCAGATTGTTGTCAGAATAGTTCAACGAACAACCTCAACTTGAGGTTGTTTTTTTGTTGTATGATTTTTTTGTGAGAGAAAGGCATTTTGATTGACATGTGACAGGTTGTCATATATAATACGGTCGAGGTGATAAATTATGCCAACAGATACTTTTTTCCGTTTACCAGAAGACAAACGAAAAAAAATCATTCAAGCTGCCATCAGTGAATTTTCAACTGTGACTTTTGATAAGGCATCCATCAACCAGATCATCAAGGAAGCGGGGATTTCCCGAGGGAGTTTCTATATGTACTTCGAAGACTTGTATGATTTGGGGCTCTACCTGATGGAACAAACCAAGCAAGAGGTCATGGATGAGATGAGACGTCGCTACACAAATGGGTCAAATCAATTGGATGGCCTTATGATGTTGTATCATGATGTCGTCTATGATTATTACAATCAGGACACCTATAGAAACCTGTTTAAGAATATCATTACCTATTTCCAAGGCAGGCCAGAAGCGGAAATGGAAGCTTTGAAAGGGAAATTACCGGTGTGCGAACGCTATGATCAATTGATTCGCATTCTGGATCCGGTTCAATTTCGCAACCAAAACGAGGATTTTATCAATGAAACTATTGATTTGGCGCTTGTCATCTTCCGAAATGTGATGTTCAAGACCTTTATGCTAAATTTGGATAAAGCGACATCAAATCAACTGCTTCGTCAAAACATACAAATATTGAAACATGGATATGGAGGAAATAATAATGCTTAAATTAGTGAATATCAGTAAATCATACACAATTGGTGATTTCAATCAAAATGCTTTGGATAACTTGAGTGTTGAATTCAAAAGCAAGGATTTCGTTGCGATACTTGGTCCTTCCGGATGTGGTAAGACAACATTGCTTAATGTGATCGGTGGATTGGATCATGCCGATAAAGGTGATCTTCTCATCAACGGTAGATCTACCAAAGATTTCAAAGACGGTGACTGGGATATGTACCGAAACAATTCGATCGGGTTCATCTTCCAATCCCACAATCTGATTACCCATTTATCGGTGTTACAAAATGTCGAGATGGGTTTGAGTTTAAGTGGAGTCTCAAAAGCAGAGCGCACCCAACGTGCAACGGAAGTATTGGAACGAGTTGGTTTGAAGGACCACATTCATAAGCGCCCAAATCAATTGTCCGGTGGTCAATCTCAACGAGTTGCCATTGCGAGAGCTCTGGCAAATAACCCGGAAATCATTTTGGCAGATGAACCAACAGGATCCCTAGATTCCGAAACATCTGTACAAATCATGGAGTTGATCAAAGAAATCGCGAAAGAAAAATTGGTAATTTTGGTCACACATGACTCTGAACTGGCAAAAAACTATGCAAGTCGATTGATCCGTTTGAAAGATGGGCAAATCACGAGCGATTCGAAACCAGAAGAAGCCGGGGCAAAGAATGGTGGAATCAAATTCAAAAAGACCGCTATGTCATTTAAGACAGCATTCATTTCTTCTTTGAATAATATCAGAACCAAATTAGGTCGTACCATTTTAACTGCATTAGCAGGCAGTATCGGTATCATCGGTATCGCATTGATCCTATCTTTATCAAATGGTTTGGATCAACAAATCTCGAATTTTGAACAAGATACACTTTCCGGATACCCTATCAGCATCACAGAGTCCAAATTGGATTTTGAAAAGATGATGAATTATAGTCAAGAAGATCTTGTCTCCTATCCAGAGACTGACAGTGCAATCATTTTTGATGAATCGCAACTGACTTCATTTTTACAGCCGAATACGATCACAGATGATTATATTCAGTATGTAGAAGATTATGTTGCCGGAGACGGACAAACTACACTGGCAGGAGTCAAATACCAGTATTATACCAATATGTCTCTTTTGAAATACTTCGAGATTTCTGATACAGCTGGGGCATATATGCCAATCTATCAAGAATCCACCGATTCTGAGGATTCTTCCAGTTCTCCATATGCAACAGCGATGAATCTCTTCACACTATTACCAGATGGTACCGTATTCGATAAAAACTATGATTTGATTTATGGTAATCTTCCAATCAATGATTTGGCAAACGGGCAAGTTCAAGTGGTATTGGTGGTTGATGAATACAACCGTATTTTCAAATCAACATTGGAAGCTTTAGGATTTGATACAACGGATATCACACAAGTAAACTTCAATGATATCGTTGGGACAGAACTAAAACTCTATATCGGAACTTATGATGTGTTGACAAGTGATGTGAATGATGCGATGACCGTTACAATCAGCGGAATCATCCGACAGAAAGAATCTTCAAATGTCTCATTGTTATACAATGGATTGGGATATACTTCAGATGTTACTAGTTATATCTCAGAGAATTATCCGGATGAGGTAGGAGCAATCAAATCCATTCAACTGTATCCAAATGATTTTGATTCTAAAGAATTGGTAAAAGCGCATTTGGATGCATACAATACCGATCTTCCTGAAAGTGCAAAAGTAGAGTACATCGATCAAGCGGCTACGATTACAGCCATGGTTGGAGGAGTCATTGATACTATATCGATTGTGCTGATTGCATTTACAGCAGTATCACTGGTTGTATCCTCGATTATGATATCCATTATTACTTATGTATCGGTTATTGAACGAACAAAAGAAATCGGTGTCTTGAGAGCTTTGGGTGCTAGAAAAAAAGATATCTCAAGAATCTTCAATGTTGAGAATATCATTATTGGATTCGGAGCTGGATTTACAGGTATTTTGGTCAGTGCTTTGCTGTTGATTCCAATCAATTTGATCATCGAACATTTCGCCAATATGGCAAATGTCGCTAGTTTGAATCCGCTCGCTGCGATTATCCTGATTTTGATCAGTGTCTTCCTCGCAGTTGTCGCAGGCTTACTTCCAGCGAGAATGGCAGCGAAAAAAGATCCGGTCGTTGCGCTTCGGACAGAATAAATCTATAGAAGACAGATAATATATACAAAGATATGAGAATATGATATAATTATCAAAGATAATTGATTATCATATTCTTTTTGTATATGGGGGATAACACATGGACTTATTTAAGAAATGCGACGATTTTACAACGGTGAATGAGACTCGCGAGCTGGGAATTTATCCTTATTTTCACGCGCTGGAATCCAAACAGGATATCGTCGTATCGATGGAAGGAAGAAGAGAAATCATGATCGGTTCCAACAACTATTTGGGATTGACTGGTGATCAAAGAGTCATCGATGCCGGCGTAGCAGCAATGAAAGAATTCGGATCTGGTGTTTCCGGATCAAGATTTTTAAATGGAACACTAACAACTCATGTCACTTTGGAAAAAGAACTGGCTGAGTTTTTGCATAAAGAAGATTGTGTCACATTCTCTACCGGATTTCAAACGAATCTTGGTATCATATCTGCGATTGCAGGACGTACCGACTTGATTTTTGTCGATCGTGAGAATCATGCAAGTATTTATGATGGAGCTAGATTGTCGTTTGCCAAAATGGTTCGCTTCCAACACAATGACATGAAGGATTTGGAATTGCAATTGAAAAATGCAGATCCAGATAAGGGAAAACTGATTGTTACAGATGGAGTTTTCTCTATGAGTGGCGATATCGCGAATCTTCCAGAAATCGTAAGATTAGCTAAAAAATATGGTGCGAGAGTCATGGTCGATGATGCCCATGGATTTGGGGTTTTAGGGAAACACGGTCGTGGAACCGCAGAATACTTCGATTTGGAAGATGAAGTCGATATCATCATGGGTACGTTTTCTAAATCATTAGCAAGCTTAGGTGGATATATGGTTGCTGATCATAAGGTGGTTGAGTATGTGAAACACAAATCCAGACCGTTCATTTTCTGTGCGGCAATCACACCTGCAAATGCCGCTACGGCTTTGGAAGCATTACGGATATTAAAAACTGAACCAGAACGTCCAAAAGCGTTATTGGATATTGCATCCTATATGAGAAAGAGCTTAAAAAACAAAGGTTTGAATATTATGGAACACTCTATCGTTCCTATCATTCCGATTTATACCTATACTTTTTTGCGTACACTAGCAGCATGTAAACTCTTGTTTGAACGCGGCGTTTACGTTAATCCTGTCATTCCGCCAGCTGCTCCGGAAGGCGAATGCATGATTCGTACCAGTTATACTTCAACACATACACCGGAATTGATGGACGAAGCCGCAACTATCATTGCGAATGTCTTGAATGAACTACCAGAAGCCGACGAAGATATTTTAGCTTATTTGGAATCTTTGCATGAGTAAAGTTATTCTCATCAGCGGAGCATCCAGCGGTATCGGAAAAGAAACAGCACTCTCCATGCTTGCAAAAGGTTATGAAGTCATCGGTTTGTCTCGCAGTTATCCGAAGGAAAAACAGGAATATCCTTATGTCCTCTGCGATCTTGGGAAACCAGATGATATCGACCGAGCAGTAGAAGAAATCTACGCATTGACCGATCACATTGACGTATTAGTCAATTGTGCTGGAATCGGAATTTCTGGTGCCTTGGAACACAATACTTATGAAGAAGCCAACAAGATTATGCAAGTGAATGTGCTTGGTCAGTTCTATATCACAAAGAAATTGATCCCATTGATACGAAAAGCAGAACATGGAAAAATCATCAACATTGGCTCAGTTGCGGGCGAACTCACGATTCCGTTCCAAACCTTCTATTCCATGTCCAAAGCGGCGATGCATCGCTTCACCGAAGGACTGAGAATCGAGTTGAAACCATTTGGTATCGGAGTAAGTGCAGTACTGCCTGGAGATACAAAAACCGGATTCACCGCAAATCGATATCAACCTCAGGTCGTAGAAGATGATCTTTACAAAGACCGAATCAAACGATCCATTCAAAAGATGGAACAAGATGAACAAAACGGAATGAGTCCGATGTCAGTTGTAAAAGTGATTGACAAACTCATCAAACGTAAGAATATGCCGATTCTTGTGACAGTTGGTTTTAGTTATAAAGCGCTAGTATTGTTATCTCGAATCTTACCGAAGAGATTGGTCTATTGGATCATCACAAAGATGTATGGATAAAACATTAAAGGATTTGAATTTTCAAATCCTTTTGTTATTCGAAATGGCTCCATTATGTTATAATTTGAGTGAAAGTGGTGATCAATTTGATGATATATGTCGATCCAAGATTGATTGGAAGAGAAAATTTCAAAACATTAGAGAGTCGATATTCTGATATCGATTTTATCACAGAAATATCAAACAAAGAACAACTGGAAGTTTTAATAACAATGCCTCAAGTTGTCAAAAGCATGAAGGTTCAAGAATATCCTAATTTGAAATGGATCCAGTATTTGATGGCTGGTTACGACGGGGTTGACTTGAATATGTTCAAACAAAAAGGAATTGTGTTCTCCAACGCACAAGATATTTTTTCGAAATCGATCGCAGAAGATGTTTTCACTAAAATCCTGTTCTTCAACCGACATGTGAAACAATTTGTTCAAAACATGGAACAAAGTATTTGGGAACCCATTCGAGAAGAGCCGGAATTAACTGGATCCAACGCATTGATTCTAGGAGTAGGATCCATCGGAAAAGAAGTAGCGAAACGATTCCAAGCGTTCGAAATGAATGTGACAGGTTATCGCGCAACCAAAAAACCCGCTGAGCATTTCGACTCAATCATTACGGAAGATGACGAGTTGAACAAAGCCTTGCAAGTTGCGGACTATGTAGTCATGGCACTCCCGTTGAACGAAAAGACCGATCACATGTTCAACAAGGAGAAGTTTACTTTAATGAAATCATCAGCGTTATTTATCAATGTTGGTAGAGGGCCATCCGTGAACCAAGATGATTTGGTCGAGGCATTGCGAAATCGTCAAATCAGAGGTGCGGGGCTGGATGTTACTGAACCTGAACCGCTTCCCAAAGACCATCCATTATGGAAATTGGATAATGTTTATCTAACTCCTCATAATGCATCATCCAGTCCTTATATGAGAGATCGTCTATTTGAAATGATTTGTATGAACCTAGATTTGTACTTGGCTGGAAAACAGGTGCGGTATCAAATCAATAATTGATTTTTCAAATTCATCCATGATATAATAAATCCAATATCGAATAGAAGAGAGAAAGAATGAATACGAATCGGAAACGGTTATTGATTATTAATTCAATATTATTCTTAGTATATATGGCTAGTATCTTAGTGATGGTCAGCTTCGAGTTGGGGAATTTTATCAATTTATTGGCAATTGTTTTTTATACTGTATTGCAGGGATTATCATTGTCTCTTTGTTCCATATGATCAGTGTAATCACAGACAAACCAGATCATTTCATATACCATTTGATCATATCGATTACATATATCCTACTTCTCTTCATCTCGATCATATGGGTTAGTTGGAAATTAATGATGTTTTGAAAAAAAAGGTGCGAATTGGAAAGTGTTCCATTAAAACGTACAGAAAAATAAAAAGAGTCATATTAGAAGAAATTCTAGTATGACTTTTTGATATAATATAA
>JAFGQH010000060.1 GCA_016935815.1 Bacilli bacterium
AATGCAGGAAGGTATTCAAGGCGACATAACCAAGTATGGCCGTTATGATGATTTTCAGAATCATGTCAAATGAAATCATGTCTCTCTCCTTATAAATGGACGAACCAGATTCAACAGTTCTTCCAATGGTAATTCATGGGTGATTCGCAACACTGGCACCTTGACATCTTCCAGCCATAGCAAGTGCTGACGTCTGGAACGCAAAGTATCCGGATTGTCCTCATACTCACCCACCCATTGCAAGAAACTCAAGTGTTGTTCGTAAAGATCGCCTCCAAGTTGAATCCGGTCTCCAAAACGCTCTTTTTCGCGTTCCTGGATTCGTTTCAAACGAATATTGAGATCCAAATTGAGATAGACAAACAAATCGACCTCTGATTTTAAGTCATCGGCAATCCCCACCAAAGAACCTGCTATCACTGCAGGTTTTGTTTTGGACAAAGCCGCTTGGATCAAATTGCTTGCTTCTTGGTTGGTGTATCGCTCGGTAAACGGTGGATCGGTTTTCTTCCAGAGATAGTCATCGACATCGATGAACTGATATCCGAACGTCTTGCATATGTTCTTTGCAAGCGTGGTCGATCCAGAACCTGAGGAACCGAAGATATTGATCAGATGTTGTTTCATAAGCACCTATTTGTTAAACATGATTTTCTCACTGTTGAACATTCTATTCAAGATAATAACAAAAAACGTAAGATAGACGAGATTGGCTCCAATCGTAATCAATAGATAGGTTAAAGCATTTGTATCAAATGTAAAGATTGCGGTCAAGGCTTGGACGGAATTGTAAATTGGCAGTAAATACATATAGAAATTGGTATTGGCTCCATTTCCAAACATCGAAGAAATCGATACAAGAATCGTCAGTATATAGATAGGTACGATCATGGATGAAGCTTCCTTCAGACTCTTCGCATAAGCAGAAATAATCGAGATGACACCGACGATGACGAACACGGTTGAGAATAGAATCAAAAGAATCTGACTGAAATCCCATACCGTATACATCGAGATATCGATGTTGCTTGTGGATTGTAATAACTTAGGCAAAGAAGCGATGATTCCAATGAACGAAGATGTCGCGGAAATCAATGTTAAGACCGATAATGCAAAAATCTTTCCAATCGCAATTTCTCGCCGTTTCACAGGAGTTACCAAGAGGGTTGCGATAGTGCCTCTCTCCTTTTCCCCGGCAATCGATTCCGGACCAATCGCCATCGCTCCAGAGAATAAGAACATAATGATCAGCATCGGTAATAAGGAGGCCATCATTGTACCGGCAATTCCATTTTGATCCAATGGAGTGCCATTTTGAACATAGTTGAAATAGGTTGTATCGCCGTAAAGATCATAGCTGAGAGTGGAACGATAGACCATCAAATAATTCGCAAACGTTCCATAGATGGTTGTCGAAGCGATTTCATTTGGATTGTAGTAAATCTGAACATCCGGTTTCGTTCCGGTTCCGTCATAAGTATCGATATTATCGGCGAACTGGATCAACAAATCCCAATTCGCATTATCGATATCGGTTTCGTATTCCGCCACTTGAGTGGAATCGATTGCGATGACGTAAAAGGTATCCGAATTTGCATCTTGATCATAGATATTCTTGAATTCCAGTTGCGGATTCACAATCGCAACTTGGTAAATATCTTGATTCATCGTGTTTTGCAAAGCTGTACCAATAAAGGTATAGATCAAGAAAATCATCAGACCTGGCATCAACATAACGGTCAAAACCAAACGTTTGTCCTTGATGACACGATCCCATTCCTTCTTGAAGATCGTCAATATGTTTTTCATACGGTCTCACTTCCTTCCACGAGGTGGAAGAAATAGTCTTCCAAAGAGGGTTGACCCTTCATGATATTGCTTAAGCTATCTTCTACTTTGAGTTTCCCGTCGATGATGATGCCGACGCGATCGCAGATCTTTTCAACCAAAGAGAAAATATGGGTGGAAACAATGATCGTTTTTCCATTGTTTTTCAGCTCATTTAGATAATCTGTGACCACCTTAGCGGTCAAAACATCCAAACCATTGGTCGGTTCATCAAAGATGATGATTTCCGGATCATGAACCAAAGATACTACGAGTTGAACTTTCTGACGCATACCGGTCGACAATTCTCCGACTTTGACTTCAGCGAACTTGTCGATGCCAAAGCGTTCAAACATCATCGCTTTGCGCTGATTGCTTGTTTCTTCATCGATTCCATGCAGTTTCGAAAAATAATCATATAGATAGTTTGGAGTAAAGAAATCCTCCAATTTCAAATCACTTGTTAAAAAGCCGATTGCAGAACGAACTTTCTCTTCTTCTTTCACGACTGAGAAATTATCAATCAAGATATCTCCTGTATCGGGTTTGATCAAAGTAGATATACATCGCAATGTTGTTGTCTTACCAGCGCCGTTTGGTCCTAGTAATCCAAAAATCTCACCTTTGTATGCATCAAAAGAAAGACCGTTGACGGCGACCTTTTTCGGGTCGTCTGTTCTTTCGATTCGGCGTTGTTTTTTACTCAGATGAAAGGTTTTCGTGATGTTTATAACAGATACTGTTTTTTCCATTGAAACGCCTCCATAATTCAATAAATAGTTTACCAAAAAAAGCCGAATTTAGCAAACGAATATCAAAAAAAAAGTCTATCGGATAGACTTTAATTTCTTATTTGGAAGTTTTTTCCAAAGCTTTTTGTGCTTGCTTGCAAAGAGCAGCGAATCCTTTGGCATCGTTAATGGCGATATCAGCCAAAACCTTGCGGTTAACTTCGATGTTTGCGAGCTTCAAACCGTTGATCAATCTTGAGTAAGACATTTCATTCAATCTAGCTGCCGCATTGATTCTTGTGATCCATAATTTACGGAAATCTCTTTTTCTTCTACGACGATCTCTATAAGCGTATTTCAAAGAGTGCATTACTTGCTCTTTGGCTGTCTTGTAGAGTAGATGTTTCGCGCCGTAATAACCTTTTGCAAGTTTTAACGTTTTTCTTCTTCTTTGTCTTGTTACAAAGCTACCTTTTACACGTGGCATTCTTCTTCACCTCTTCTTATAGATAAGGAACCTGATGTTTGATTCTCTTCACATCTGAAGTAGAAACATCTTCGGTTCTTCTCGATTGGCGGTTTTGTTTTGGTGTTTTGTGGCTCATTAAATGGCCTTGAAAAGTCGATGGTCTTGTTAATTTGCCAGACCCGGTACGTTTTAGTCTTTTCTTGGTACCTGAATGTGATCTCATTTTCGGCATAGCAGTTTCTCCTTTGTATTAGTTTTTGTTAGGTCCTAACGTCATAGATATATATCTACCTTCATGGGTAATCTTACCTTCTATTTCACCGAATTCACTACATCCTTCAGCGAATTGTTGCAACACAGTTTTTCCTTGTTCGATCAAGGTTGGCACGTAACGGTATGGCAGACGAATCGATACTTTGAGTTTGTTGCCCTTGCTTAGAAACTTGTTTCCGTTTCGAAGTTTGGTTTCAAAGTCATGTTTCTCGATAACTGCAGTCATACGAATCTCTTTCAGTTCGACTGTCTTTTGATGTTTTTTCGCTTCTTTGGCTTTGCGTTGTTGTTCATAGCGATATTTGCTATAATCAAGTAATTTGCAAACCGGTGGCTTAGCTTGTGGCGCTACGCATACCAAATCGAAGCCCTCGTCTTGAGCGACGCGATAGGCTTCACGAGAAGACATCACACCGAACTGTTGTCCGTCCTGACCGATCAATCTGACTTCACGAAAACGTACGTTCTCATTTACAAAAGTGTTGTCTCGTTTGACTGGTTTTTCATTGTTATATAGGATATTAAACACCTCCAAGGTAATAAAAAAGTGGATACCGTTATTAGGGTACCCACATACATTCATGCTAACAAAAGTTTTACCGAACAGCATGGACCCATTGATTGTTTCAATCGGGTGAGAAGTGGGTACTTCTTCTTTCTACGGTTAAGACCATTATGATTATATTATAATCAGGTTGTTTTGTCAACCTTTTTATTTCAGTCTTGGTCTTTTTTCAATTTCATGTAATTTTCTTTGTTGACTTGGTACGCTCTGGCGATTGCCAGGGTTCCTTTCGGTACATTTTTGTTTAAGGTTGAGCCAGCAGCGATGAAGGAATCATCGTGTACTTCGATCGGTGCGATCAAATTGACATTGCAACCGACAAAGACATTATCACCAATGATCGTCTTATACTTGTTCGACCCATCATAGTTGACAGTGATAGCCCCGCATCCAAAGTTGACATGATTACCGATTTCCGCATCTCCAATATACGCAAGATGAGATGCCTTGGTGTTTTCACCGGTACTCGATTTCTTGATTTCAACGAAGTTACCGATCCGGTTTCTCGGGCCAATATCCGCACCATCACGAAGATGTGCAAATGGTCCGACAGTGGTATATTCTTGAACTCTGGAATTGTATACAAGAGAGTGCTTGCAAACGACAGATTCACCTATCTCACTGTTATGAATTTCCGTGTTTGGTCCAATTTGAGCACCTTTCTTGACGATGGAATTTCCCGTGATATAGGTATTTGGATGAATCGTGACATTTTCTTCGATAACTACGTTATGACCAATGGTAATTGTTTCTGGATTGATCATCGCAACGCCTTTGATCATCAAAGCGCGATTGATGTCATTGCGAAGTTTTCCTTCTGCCACAGACAAGGCATAGAGATCATTGACTCCCATTGCTTTGTAGGAGGTTTTTAGAACATAAGTACCCATGTTGGCATTTTCGTTTTTCAGGATTTTAACGATATCGGTTAAATAATATTCCCCTTTGGAATTGTCGTTTGTAACCTGATCCAATGCTTGGAACAAGAGATTGTTCTTGATGATATAGATTCCCGTGTTGATTTCTTTGATTGCTTTTTGTACATTCGTTGCGTCATTTTCTTCGATGATGGAATCCAAACTGTCGTTGCCGTTACGAATGATTCGTCCATAACCGAACGGATCATCGACGATGGTAGTCACGACGGTGAGGTCGTTTCCATATTCTTTATGATCATTGATTGCTTCTGCAATTACGGTCTCATTGATAAGAGGCATGTCTCCCGGTAAGATGATGGTAAAACCATCCATATCTGTCATTTTGTCCTTTGCCATTTTGACTGCGTGTCCGGTTCCCAATTGTTCCTCTTGAACTGCATAGGTAACCGTATCATTCAGGATATCCATCATGATTTCTTTTTTATGACCGACGACGACAATCAATTCGTCGAGCAAACCGGTATTCTTCAAATTCTCAACGATGTAGGCAATCATCGGTTTTCTGAGCAATGGGTAAGCGCATTTCGGCAATTCAGTTTTCATTCTTGTGCCTTTTCCGGCAGCTAAAACAATCGCGTATTTTCTCATTTTTCCATTCCTTTCAATAATTGCTCCAAGGCAGAACGGATTCGATTGATGATTTCATCTACTTTGTCTTCCGTTTTTGCGGAAGCGGAAATGCGAATCAATGGTTCTGTTCCGGATGCTCTGACCAAGACCTTACCATGGTCTTTCAGTTCATATTGAATTGCTTCCACTAAGGAAACAATCTCTGGGTGATTCACTAAATCTTTGTGTTCTGTTTTGATATTATGAAGTCGATCCGGATAAATAACAATATCTTGGATCAAGTCCTGAACTCTACATTGTTTCTCTTCGAGAATATGGACCAGATATGCCGCATTCAATACTCCATCACCGCTGATGAACAATTCTTTGTTGATGACATGACCGGAGTTTTCACCCCCGATTACGGCGTCATAACTGCTCATTGCTTGAATCACGTATTTATCTCCTATATCGGTTAGTACCGTATTTATTCCTTGTTTTTTGAGTGCTTCGACAATTCCCATATTGCTCATCTTCGTAAGAACGACGATATCATTGTTTAGCTTACCTTTTTCCTTCAAATAGCAGGCGAAGATATAGATCATCAAATCTCCATCGATGATTTTTCCTTCGTTGTCACAGGTCAAAACACGATCGCCGTCACCATCAAATGCAAAGCCGATGTCAAATTTATTTTGTTTGACAAAATCGATAACGGTATTCATATGAGTGCTACCCACACCTAAATTGATATTAGTCCCATTCGGATTGTCTCCGATGAATTCCAAATCATTGGAAATTTGGCGAAAGATATGCTTTGCATTCTTTATCCCCGCACCATTGGCTAAATCTAATGCAATTTTAAGATTGCTCTTACCTAGAAAATCATCGTAAAGGTGAGTATATTCCATCAAAGGATTTTGATACTCCAATTCATGGCCCCTAGAAGTTTCGGGAACCCGGATAGCACCATCGATGACTTGTTCGATGACGGTTTCTTGATTCGGTGTTGATTTGAACCCTTTATCAAAGACTTTGATTCCATTATCTTGATATGGATTGTGGCTGGCTGTCACCATAATACCCATGCACTGTTCTTTCACTGTCATATAGGCAAGCACTGGAGTCGCTTGAATATCGATATCCAAAACATCCAGCCCTGCATCCAGACAACCCTTTTTGATTGCTTTCACAATCATATGACCGGATTCTCTTGTATCTCTTGAAACAATGACTTTATCGGTGTCTAGCAATCGCAAACTCTTCCCTACGGAATAAGCAAGAGATTCCGTGATGAATTCATATGCCAAACCACGGATACCATCCGTACCAAAATACTTCATAATCGCTCCTACTCTACCGTAACTGATTTTGCTAAGTTTCTAGGTTTATCGATGTCTTTTCCCATATCCAACGCTTTATAATAAGCGATTAACTGTGTCGGTATTACCGCCAAAGCAGGGCTTAAGAGATCATGAACATCCATTAAGATGATATCATCTTCTGGTTCGCTTGTATCATTCGTGGAAATCACAAGTACATCAGCACCTCTTGATTTTACTTCCTGAATGTTGGAACGGGTGTTCTTGTTGATGTGGCGTTGCGTAATGATTGCGATAACAGGAACATCTTCTTCAATCAAAGCGATCGTACCGTGTTTCAATTCTCCGGCAGCGAAACCTTCTGTTTGAATATAAGAGATTTCTTTTAGTTTTAACGCTGCTTCCAAACTGGTGTAATAGTCGATTCCTCTACCAATATAAAAACAATTGCGTTTGATCAGGTGTGATTGCACCAAATCATGGATATACTCTTTTTTATCAATGATTGCCTCCATAGCGACTGCTAAGCGAGACATCTCTTTGATCATGTCGATTTTCGGGTTATCAGCCAATACATAAGCCAATATTGCCAAGACTGCGATTTGGCCGACATAAGCTTTCGTGGATGCAACAGCAATCTCAGGTCCTGCATGGATCAAGAGATAGTTCGTTGCTTCTCTAGCTAAGGTCGATGTTTTGACATTGGTGATTGTCAAGGATGGATAGCCCATCTTGTTGATATCAACCAAACAAGCTCTTAAATCGGCAGTTTCTCCGGATTGGGAAATCAAGATGAATGCTGCCTCTTTTTCAAGCAATGGTTTGTTGTAAGCAAACTCGCTGGCAATGAATACTTCAGTAGGTATCTTTGTCAAAGTCTCAAAATTAATTTTGCCAACAAAACCTGCATGCATGCTAGTTCCAGCCGCAAGGATATAGATGCGTTTCTTATTTGCAAACAAATCCAATACGTCTTGTTTGATATGAAACCGATTGTCTTTGATATAGTTTGTCATAATCTTGCGAATCACCGACGGTTGTTCACAGATTTCTTTCAACATATAGTGATCATACCCGCCGCGGTTGATCTCATCGTCATTCAAACTGACTTCATGTCGGATTGGCGTGAATTCGATCCCGATTGGATCATACATCGAGAAACGATATTCGTTATCTACTTTTTCTGCTTTAACAAAGGTCTTGTCTTCAATGACATAATACTCACTGGAAACACCAACAAAGGCCATCAAATCGGACGCAAGACAAACGCCGTCATTGCGTAATCCAAGCAATAAAGGAGATTTGTTCTTTCCGGCATAGATGATGTTCGGATTCAACTTATCAATGATCAGCAATGCATAAGATCCTTCCAACATTGCCAAAGCTTTTCGAATAGCCAGTTCCACCGGATAAGATACTGCGAAGTATTCGATCAGGTTGGCGATGACTTCTGTGTCCGTTTCCGAAGTAAAATACACCGCACTCAAATATTTCGCAACCAATTCCTTGTAGTTTTCAATCACGCCATTATGGACGATGACAAAACGACCGGATTGACTGGAATGCGGATGAGAATTGATATGATTGGGAGCTCCGTGTGTCGCCCAACGCGTATGACCGATACCGAAGTGGTTGTCTCCATTGTAGTCAAAATCGTGTTTCAGATGTTTGACTCTCCCCTTGTCTTTATATGTGACAAAGCGATCCGTATTTAGATTATGATAACAAATACCGCAAGAATCGTATCCGCGGTATTCCAGTTTCTTTAATCCATTCAAAATAACGTCAGTAGCCTTAAGGTCACCGAAATAGCCTACGATTCCGCACATACCTATCCTCCTATACGTAACACAATCATTATATCAAAAATGATATCGTTTCGCAATTTATTTAATGGAAAAAGAGAAATTTGGGAAAGGGTTACAGGAAGCCATTACAAGATATCTTTCCGCACTTGCAAAAACGCTCCCAAAAGCAACGAAATCAAGAGAAAAATCAAATATGTCTCCCATTCTCCCAGCACGATCCAATGGTCTTGCTCATACAGAGGATTGGGAATATGTCGATACATCCATGACCAAAGGATATGACTGGAAATTACGTCCTGATTCGTGTTCATTTCCATCAACCAATACAGAATGATTGGTAAGAGTCCTACCATCAAATGTGGTAATGCAATCAGTAATAGATTAGTCAGAGCGAGATAGATAACTCCCTGAAGATACAACCAACCAGAGATAAAAATAATTTCCGATGAATCGACATGATATGGTGTAAAAACAACCTCAAAAGCTACCAAACCCGTGATTAAGAATAGAAGCAACACAGTCGCAATGATCCATTGAAACAGTGTAGAAGCTATATGAATCTTTAGTTTCATTGTTTGGTGAACAATAATATACTTCGCCAAATTCCTATGACTTTCCGTATTCATCAAGATTCCGATGAAGATGACCAGCATCAAATACACGAATTTCAGGATCTGAATCGATTCGATTTGATACATCAATCCGTATTCGACTCTTCGCATATCCATCTCGGTCCACCCATAGAGCACATTGCTGGAATAGACAAGCGAACCAAGGAAAACCAAAAGAAATCCAAATACGATCCAAATCGTCGTCTTATGAAAGAGATAGCGCCAATCAAGACGCATCAAATCACTCATGATTCAAACAGCCGTCTTCAAATAGATAGGTTTCCTTATTTCTTGACTTGAATTTGCCTGGGTTGTGTGTCGAAATCAAAACCAGGTTTCGTTTGGACTTTTCTTGTATCAAAGAAATGATTTCCGGTATGATGGTTTCGTCCAAAGAAGCCAAAGGTTCATCTAAAATCAGGATTTTCGGTTCGAAGATAAATGCTTGCATCAAATTAACCTTTTGACGCATTCCGTGAGATAGACTCCGAATCAGAGCGTGTTCATACCCATCCAAACCAAATACTTCAAGGTACTGTCTTACTTGAAATGACAGATCCGCACCAGGATACCCCTTGATGCGACCAATCGAGGATAAAAAATCCAAAACGCTCAGATGCATCGGCATGATATATTCTTCTGGAGCGTAGCCGATCCGGAGTCTACGCTTTATGATCTTCCCTTCATATTCGACCAGTCCCATGATGCATTTGAATAGGGTGGACTTACCCGATCCGTTCTCGCCGACGATGAGATTCAACTTACCGGATTCAAATCTCGTATTGACATGTTCGATGGCCCTTTTGGAACCATAACGTTTCGAAAGATCATTGATAGTAATAGATACATTCTCTAAGACTTCCATAGTATACCTCTAGACAATGACTTTGTTGGTAAAACTGAAAATCATCGATATCGTAATGATAGACCTGGCCATATATTTGATATGTCACATACAGAGGGAAGCGCTCTATCGGGACAATTTCACTCGTATAACGAAAGGGAATAAACCAAAGCTCGGAATTGGATACAAGTAATTCCTCACCAGCTTCAACTGTGCCGATTCTTTGGTATTCATATCCCATCAATTCTTCAAGATCTCCATGATAATCGATGGCCGTCTCCAAGGGTATTGCATGTTCCAAATCCGGGTGAATCTCATTACAGCCGATATCCAAATCTATGAGGGTAACACTACCAAGTGTCCTGTCTTCCAGACTTATGACAATTCCTTGTACAGAAGGAATGATTTCACTTTGATTGGTTACCACATACATTCGGTTCAAAGAAAGATGTGCATTCTCCTCCAAGTCGGAAAATCGCAATGAGAGACTTCCGATTTCCAACGAAATTGTTTCTAAATTCTGATAGGTAATCGATAACTCTGCATCCAAGAAATTCATCGTGTAATCGGTTTTGATTTCATCTGGAAATCCGATATCAAAATAATACAGATGATAATCGGTTCCTTCTAATTCTTCCCTAACCTCAGCATCCCGGATATCGGAAATTTCGACAGACATTTCCACATCTTCCGAAACCAAAGCCACAGTATCGATCAAAGCAGGATCCAATAAGAAGGTATCCTGCATCGATATATAAACGGGAATCGATATGGTTTCCTCAGCTTTCGTGATCATACGGGAATAACGTTTGTCCAAGGTGATCAAACTGACAACATCTTCACTCGGTGTTTCCAAAATAATACAGATAGCAGAACCACCAATGAAAGCGACTATGATAGCCAGAAACCAACGTCTCATCCGATCCGTTCCTTGATGATTTCATAATATTCCGTCGTCAAAGTAAACGTCTCCCAACCACCATCTTTCGTATTGATCCAGAAAAAGTAGTATTTTCCAACACCGTTATTGATAATCCCTTCTCCTCTCGTGATGATTTTCACATAAGTCAGAGGATCGACAATGATTTCAAATTCATATTTCTCATTCTGTGTTTTAACACTCGAATAAGAAACCGAGGCTTTGATATCGGCGTCCACAGATCCCGAGAACTGTTTGACATCTCCTTTGCCACCAACTTTGATGCTACCGGAAGCCGATAATTGGAATTTCGTTTCTTCTTCCGTTTCCAATGTAATATCATGTTTGATCGTCGAATATCCGTTGTTGTAGATTTTAAGTTTTGTTTCTGAGACAAACTCCAGTACCTGTTCCTCGTTCACAACCTCGATTTTCCAACCGATGAACCGTTTTTTCTTGATCAGTTTCAATGCATCCTCATATTCCTGATCCGAAAAGTCTTTCAATAATTTTGCTTCATCGTCATCAAAGACGATTTCCTGATAATTCTGATACTCTTCCGCTTTCACTTCGAAAAAGGATCCCATAATAAACGCTCCAAAGCACAGTAATGCAATCACACATTTTTTCATAAAAAAATCTCCTCCTTTGTCAACATAGTACAAAGAAAGAGATACTTTTCTTTAGAGAATTCTATTTTTTTTTAGATATTCGGTCATGTCCTCGTATCCCATCTGGTAACGCGTCATTGCTTGATTGGCCTCGAATTTCAATGGGAAACCCAGCGAACGTTTGGATTTGATCGGATGGAAGACGATGTCCGGATAATGATATTTGTAGCGATAAGGCAAGCGATCTAGGTGAATCACGATAATCGTATCGCAGTTTTCATCAACCAAAGGTTTTACAGGAACATTGTCATAGACTCCGCCGTCATAGTAGTGCTGCCCTTCGATGGTGGTCGGAGGAAAGACGATCGGAATCGAGCATGACGCGATGATCTGCTTGTTGATGTGGGCTTGGTCCTGTTGCCAAAGCGGCGAATAGACCACTTGATAATCGCGCTTGATATAATGTTTATAAGATGCTTTCAACAACGCCATGATACCTTCATCTTCCGGTCCTCCGGAAGCAAGCGTCACATAGACTTTCTTTTGTTTCAAACTTCGGTAGTCCAAATTACTGGTCAGAATGGTTTCCAGATTATCGATTTCATAAAGTCCATTGACCATGATATGGGCACGTTCATGAACCAAACGCCTGAAAAACCCCTCCGTATGTTTCAATGTCTCTTCTGGCATGTCAAACCAGATGTCACGTACTTCTTCGATTGATTTACATGCCAATAAAGCGGCGTTTGCAGCGCCGATGCTTGTCCCTGAAATCACATCGATCTTGTCCCAGATTCCGGCTTCTTTCAATGCCATACAGGCACCGATCTGATAGGATCCTCTTGATCCTCCTCCGGAAAGACACAATCCTAGCTTCATACATCCCCCTGTTAATATTTTCGTATCTTGCCCTTATAAAATGCGCTCTGAATGACTCCTCCGCCTAAACAGACATCCCCGTCATAGAATACTGCGGCTTGTCCTGGAGTGACGGCGCGGACATCTTGTTTCATTTTGACATCCAATGTTCCGTCTTCCAACCAAGTCAATGCGACTTCGGTATCCTTTTGACGATAACGGAATTTGGCAGTGCAGTGAAGCGTACCTGTAAATCGTTCTTTGGGAATCCAATTGACATCCTCGATAATCGCCTGATCGGCGAATAGGGTCGGATGATTGATCCCTTGACCGACGAATAAGATGTTCTGCTCCAAATCTTTTCCAATCACAAACCATGGAAGATTCTCGTATTCTTTCAATCCGCCTAACCCAAGCCCTTTTCTTTGACCGATAGTGTAATACATCAGCCCGTCATGCGTGCCGATGATCTTCCCGTCGTCCGCTTGGATTGGTCCTGGTTTCGTATAGATGTAGTTCTTTAAAAAATCTCGGAAATTGCGTTCTCCAATGAAGCAGATTCCCGTCGAATCCTTCTTTTTCGCTGTGGGAATACGATTCTCTATCGCAATCTTGCGAACTTCCGATTTTTCCAACTCGCCTACCGGAAACAAGGTATTTTGAAGTTGTTCCTGCGTGAGTTGCGATAGAAAATAGGTTTGATCCTTATTGTTATCGATTCCCCGCAACAGTTCGACTTCATCTTCGTACACTCTGGTTCTGGCATAATGTCCATATGCATAAAAATCCGCACCAAAACCTGCTGCGACTTCCCGAAATGTGGCGAATTTGATGTATTTGTTACAGAGAATATCCGGATTCGGAGTTCTTCCCTTTTTGTATTCATCAATGAAATAGGTGAAGACATTGTCCCAGTACTCCTGCACGAAGTCATGGCGATGAAGCAAAATGCCAAGATGATTGGCAACTGCTAGTGCATCCATATAATCTTCTTCTTGCGGACAAATGTCGTTGTCCAGATCCGGGTTGCCCAAGATATCATTGTTCATTGCGCTGTCCCAGTTGCGCATAAACAAGCCTTCCACTTCATACCCCTGTTTTAGCAACAAATATGCGCAAACAGAGGAATCCACTCCTCCGGACAATCCGACAATGACTTTTTTCTTCATCATTGTCTCTTGATATCCGAAGGGATACGGTAGTCGCTTCTTGGTGACAAAGCGCTATCGAATACTTTCGGGGAATCCGGGCTTGCGGTGCGTTTGAATTGTTGAGAGTAAAAGCGTTGGAAGAATTGATCGACATAGTGATCGATGGAAGCCTTGTCCAAATCAAAACTGTGACTTAGCAAGAATTTGATACGTTCTTCATCATCACCGCAATTTAGGAATCGATACAAAATGAAATCGTTGACCTCATATTTTCCGATGATGTCTTCGGTTGATTGCTTGTCCGCTAATTCAGGAGTGATCGGAGTGTCGATGATATCATATAGAATCTCACGGACGTCGCCTTCGAAGACATAATCCGCATAACTTTTTATCATGAATTTCACAACGGTTTTCGGAATACCGCCGTTGACATTATACATTGACATCTGATCTCCATTATAGGTAGACCACCCTAAGGCGATTTCAGATAAATCTCCGGTTCCAAGAACAATCCCGTTTAGTTTATTTGCCAGATTCATCAAAACCATCGTTCTAGCTCTTGCTTGCGTGTTCTCATATGTCGTATCTTGAGTCTTTTGATCGTGTTTAAGAAGTTTCAAATGGTCTAAGACGTGCTGCTTGATATCGATTTCATCATAGCTGACGCCCAAGCGTTCCATCAATTGATTGGCGTTGTTCTTCGTTCTATCTGATGTATGCAATCCAGGCATCGTATAGGCATGAATACCGGAACGATCAAGTCCTAGATGATCAAAAGCCTGACATGCGACCAACAGTGCTAAGGAAGAATCCAACCCTCCCGAGACACCGATCACGATATCTTTGATACCGATATGATCCAATCTCTTGGCCAATCCAAATTCTTGAATCGAACGAATCTTATTGAAACTGGACTTGATTTTCTTTTTTGGGACATATGGATATTGGTCCAATACGGTTTCAAATTCGTATTCGACTTCTTCTTCAATGGTAATCGGTACGTTTTGATAAGACAAACGGTATTTCAAAATAGAATCACGGAACGAGGAATTGCTCCTACGCTCGTATTCGAGTCGGGAGATATCCAAATCGACATACATGATTTCCGTCTTCAAACTGAAGAGATTGGTTTCTTTCACCAATCTGGCGTTATTTCCCACGATATTATGACCGGAGAAGACCGTTTCCGAACTGGATTCGGAAGCTCCTGCGGAACAATATACATAGATTCCACAGTTTTTACGAGAATGTTCCAATACTGCATTCCGACGAATGGTATCCTTACCAACCGTCTCATTGGAAGCAGAGATATTGAAGATGATGTTAGCCCCATTGACACTCAAAAGATTGCCTGGAGTAATGGTTGCCCACATGTCTTCACAAATCTCAATACCGAATTTGATGTTTTTATCCTGGAATAAAAGATTTCCAAATGGAACTTTTTGGTTCAATAGCTCAACGGTTTGAATATGCTCCACAACATCAAAACCGCTTTTGAACCAGCGTTTTTCATAATACTCTTTGGTATTCGGAAGATAGAACTTCGGGACAACCCCCAAGATCTTCTCTTTTTGAATCACAACTGCGGTATTTAAAACCATTTCTTCAATGATCAGTGGCATACCTAGAATAATCACGCCTTGGTACGGGTTGTCTTTCAGCAAGGATTCCAAAGCATCCAAAGAATCATCAAAAATACTCTTTTGGAAGAACAAATCCCCACAAGAGTATCCTGTGATTCCGAGTTCCGGAAATACCGCAATGGAACTGTGATTGTCCATTAACGCTGTTTTCATTTCCTCGATGTTGAATTTCGGGTTCCCGACTGTCAATTTCGGACTGACCAGAGAAACCTTCAAAAAACCGTTTTTCATAGTATACCTCTAATATAATTCTTGAGACATGATATATTCAAAGACAACATTCGGAACATATTCCGGATTGAAGCTCTCCCGAAACATGGTCGATGAGATATTCATATCGAAGTTCGGAAGTACAATAAAATTGTCCTTATAGTCCTTTAGATGCTTGTCGCTTTCCAAATAAGACTTGATGTTGATATTGTTGCGATTGATAATGATGAACTTGAATTCCGACAACAAACTGGTCGCATGTTTCCAGTTATGGATGTTTTTAAGATTGTCCGCACCGATCACAAAAGCTACCTCATCATTGTATTGCTCCTGAATTCGCAATAAGGAATGATAGGTTCCTAGGAAATCGGAATCTTCCATTTCCAGGTCGGAAACTGAGGCTTTCCCCATATCCTCCGTCATCAACTCCAACATCTTGCGTCTGTGGACATTCGAGACCAAAGAGGATTTGGTGTAAAGACTGGAGACTGGAAGATAGATGAAACGAGAGAAATCAAGCGATTTTTGGATATGGTAATAAATCTCTTTATGCGCTACTGTTGGTGGATTGAAAGCTCCCCCGAATACGACGACCATAGTATCACATCCTTACATCTATATTTTATCATAAAAAAAAATAAATAAAAGCGATTATCCCATTTGCAAAGCCTAAATATATGATATAATACGATTAGGTGATGCAAATGAAGAATACTACTGACGATATCTTGGAAATCGCCAAAACAATAATTAATATCCCATCTCCATCCGGTTATACCAAAGATGTAATTGCCCATTTGAAACAGGTTGTGGAAGAGTATCAGTTTTCCAATTATCTGACCAAAAAAGGGAATTTGATCATAGAAATACCCGGGCAGGACGAATACATTATCGGATTATCCGGCCACGTCGATACCTTAGGGGCAATGGTCCGGAGCATTCGATCCGACGGTTCTTTGAAATTCACCACCATCGGTGGACCGATTTGGCCGACCATGGATGGTGAGTACTGTCAAATCAGGACTAGAGACGGGCATACTTATACCGGTACCTTCTTATCGACCAGTCCTGCGTCTCATGTCTTCAAGGATGCAAGTTCCAAATCCAGAGATCCCGAAAACATGTTTGTGCGTGTCGATGAACTCGTTACCAATAAAGAAGACACCGAAAAACTCGGGATTACCCCTGGTGATTTCATCTTCTTCGATCCGAAGACAACGATTACGAAATCCGGTTTCATCAAAAGCCGATTTCTGGATGATAAAATCTCGGTTTCCATCCTCTTCGGTCTGTTGAAGTACCTGTATGAAAATACAATCACTCCGAAACATACACTTAGAATCATCATCTCCACCTATGAAGAAGTCGGTCATGGAGCCTCATACATTCCAGACGTCGATGAACTCATCGCCGTCGATATGGGATGCATCGGTGACGACCTGTCCTGTACGGAACGTCAAGTCTCCATCTGTTGCAAGGACTCAAGCGGCCCTTACGACTACGATATCATCAATCGCCTTGTGGAAGTCTCAAAAACCAACAAGGTCGATTACGCGACCGACATCTATCCATATTACGGCTCGGATGTTTCCGCAGCCCTGCGCGGAGGAAAAGACATCAAAGGCGCCTTGATCGGGCCGGGTGTCCATGCGTCCCACGGGATGGAACGCACGCATAAAACCGCCGTGGAAAACACTTTTAATCTGTTGCTACATTACATATTATAAATATAGGAGGGAAAAATGAAAAAGTTTTTTAATGTTCTAGGGCAATTGGTTGGATTCTTGGTAATTCTACTATTTGCATTCGAGTTGGCTCATGATATGTTCAACTTCGATTTTCAAGGGGTAGATATGATTTTGGATATCTTTAATACCATCAAAATCTATCTCGTATATGTCTTGGCAGGATTAGCCGGATTAGAACTGGTATCAGGAAAGAAAGTATTGGGCTTCATCTATTTCTTGATTCTCGCATTTGTGATTATTGCCACATTCTTCCAGGATATTCTTCCAAACTTTTAATAGTTAAGAAAAGGACTGAAATTCTCAGTCCTTTTTTTATTGCAATTCCATTAGAACAGTATTGGTCTTGGTTGTGAAATACCATGCCATATTACGAATATCAAAGATCTTATTGCCAAGATGTCCTTCTTGAACAAGAATGGTTTCATAGAGGTCTTTCGCTTCGACATAATCGTTGTAGAAATCCTGGTAATTGAATATGGTTTGGATATCATCGTTCAGATAGGTTTCATACAAACTTCGTAATTCTTGATCCGAGAATACGAGATCCACCAATACGTTGGGATCATCCAAACTGTGATAAATCGACCAATCCGTGGTATAATTCCCCGTCAAATCAAAGGTCTTCCCGAATCCCAATGTACTGTCCAAGTCGAAAGGTACAAAACTCACCTGTTGATTGTAGACATCGAAATACAAATAGTAGTTATTGTCATTGAAGCGGATATCATCGGTATTGCCGACTAGGAATCCGATCGCAAGATATCGCACGAACAAATCGACATCCAACAATTGATCGAGACGATCCATTGCGTTGTCCGAATCGTTGATCGCCGCTATAAAGTCCGTCAATGGATCAAAGGTTCTTCTGGTTCCATCCAGAGTATTGTTGCGAAGCGAATAGGTATAGCGGAGCTCATCGGTATCGATTCCTACAAAACCACTGTAGTTCATATCCAAGGTTCCTTGGGTTTGGACATCGGTGATTTTGTACAAGTCTCCGTAATCCGTCGCCAAATCGCTTCTGAAGTTGGCTTTTAAAAATTCCGAATCCACAGGTTCCACGAACGTGAAAAATCCGTAAGGAATCAAATCTTCATCGATTTCCAGATAAACCAAGCCATAAGATGCATTGGCTACTGTCAGCCCAGCCTGCTGGTAAAGATGGTGCGTATATGCTTCCGTGATCATGGCTGTGTCATAATCTCCACTATAGTTTTGAGAGTATTCGAAATTCAATTGCTCGAGATTGAAGACTTCTCTTGTTTTTAATATTTCATATAGATTGGTCTGTTCCAAAGTATCAAAGGTTTCATTGAATTGCAGTTGAAAACTCGTCTGATGATAGACATATCGTCCTCTCCAATCCGTCGTTCTAGGAAGGTTTCTTGAGGTCTGGCTTCTCGTCCGGAAGCCAACAGAATACACAGTAAAGGAATCGGAACTGTCCGTGTAAGTGATATCTACCGGATACATGGCATTGTCGATATAGTCGCCATACAAGTCAAAATTCGCTTGCATGTTGAGAAGCATCTCTTCAAAGACATCGGATTCGAAATGAATTTTGAAACTTTTGAAGTTTGCGTTGTCAAACAACCTGTCGTAATCTTCGGAATCATCTCGTACAACCATATATTTCGTGACATCTTCATGATCATTGTTGTAGTAGGCATAAACAGACAATCCGCCTGTAAAAAGAAAGAGAAGACTCAATAATAGAGTCCTTTTCCATATCAATTTCATTGATATCCCAGCTCTTCCAATTGACTTCTGACATTCGTTGTCTTTTCCAAATAGTATTGACTTGCAGTAATCCAACGATTGTTCAGTGTGAAGTCATGAATACCCAAATGATTGAATTCCAGAATTTCTTCCTGGTACAACGATTTGATCAATAAGAATTCGTTTTGGTACATATCATAATCGAACAAGCCGTCGGCTTGCGTATAATCGTTCAAATATCCTAAATACAGATCTCTAAATTCGGGATCTTCCATCAAATAATAGACCAAAACCATATCGCTCGTTGCTTGGCTCCAATTCGATGGTTGAATCGAATCCACATCCAGAGTAATCCCAAAGTCTCCATACGGATTCCAACCATATCCCATCGAATTATCCATATCAAACGGAATATAGTAGACATGATTGTTGTTGAAGTAGAGATAATAATTGTTCGCGTTGGAACGGAAATCATCCGGAGAACCAATCAAGAATCCCATCGCAAACGCTTTTGCGAAGGCATCCATCTCCAACGTGGTCGCCAAGAGATCATAGTAATTCGCCACCGAAGTTTGGTTGACGATGTTTACGAAATTCGTAAACGCCGTGAAATCCGCCTCGTCTTTATTGGTTTTCAATGCATAACTTCTACGGAATCCTTCCATATAATCGGAGATTCCCAAAGAGTAATCTTCATATCCTGATTTCAACGAAGCAGGTTCGGTTTGCCAAGTACATTTATACAAATCACCGATCGTACTGTCCTGATTCTTACCAAAATAGCGTTCGACGAAAACGTCATCGATCGGTTCTTGCAACATAAACAATCCATATGGTACGACTTCTCCATCGATATCAAAGTAGATGATTGCATAAGAGGTATCTGATGTAATGACTCCAGCTTCTCGATACAAATCATACGCAACCGATTCGGTCACAACCCCAGTATCTCCTTCTCTGACATGCTTGAAGTTCAGTTGTTCGAGACTGAATACTTCTCTGGACTTCAAGGAGTTGTATTCCGTAGATCCAGAAGTGTATTCAAATGTCGCATTGAATTCCAATTGAAATGCGACTTGTTGGTAGCCAACGATCGTATCGCCTTCTTTGATGACTGGCAATATCCTTGAAAAGATATTTCCTTTGGTACGGAAGCCGACTTCATTGATCGTCATCACATTCCCGTCGCTATCTGTATAGGTGATATCGACCTCTTGGATGGTATTGTCCCTGTAACTTCCGAATTCATCATGATAATTCTCCATATCATCAATCAATTTCAAGAAATTATCACGTGAAAAAGAGATGACGAATCGCTTGTATACCGTGTCGTCAAACAAGGTGTCAAAAGCAACGTCATCTGTATTTGGGGTTTCTGTCGTTAGGATGTCTTCGGTTGTCAGATCACCTGTTTGGGTGTGAAAATCGATGATATCACTACCGGATGTTGTAGTGGAAATCCAATTACATCCAAAAAGGGATGTCGTCAGTACCAAAACGAGCATCAATAGAAGTTTTTTCATAACTATTTTCCTTGTAGATATGCCTTGAAATAATCCGGTTCTATCAATTCGACATGGACATGTTCTTCCGTGATCGGATGATCAAAGTCCATTTTGTAACAGTATAACATCAATTTCTTGTCCGTTGCTTCTCCATAGAGGTCATCGCCTACGATTGGACAGAAAAAGAAAGAGAAATGGACTCGGATCTGATGTGCCAGTTTGTTGGTCACCCAAATGTCGACCAAGGAAAAGTCACCATACTCTTTGATCACTCTGTAGTTGGTCGCACATTCCAATCCTTCCTCGGAAATCTCTCGTTTCACCGATCCTTCGACTCTGGTGATTGGCAATGGGATGCAACTCTCTTTGAGATCCAATTTTCCTTTGACGATCGCTTTTAAGTAAGTGGTGATCGCTGAGGAATTCTGATCGCTGAGAAGAAATTTGACAAACCGATGTTTTGCCACGACGATAAGTCCCGATGCTTCGCGATCCAACTTGGTCACGAAATGAATCTTGGAACGAATGTCGTTCTGTTCGTAATAAAAATTCAATGCATTTGCCAATGTTCCAGTCTTATGCGCTTTACTGATCATCATCTGCATGCCTTCCGGTTTGCTGACGATGAGCATATATGGATCTTCATATAAAACAGACAAATTCAAATCTTCCGCTTTTACGGATGCGTCTCTTGTTTCATCTTTGATAAAGAAATGAATTTTCTCATTCTTTTTCACGGTATCCTTGCGGGCTTTGCTTTTACCGTTCACTTGGATGACCGGTTTGTTATTGTCCAACTCTAATATCTTAGCTGGAATGTTATTTTCTTGCATGAAACGGTGAATCGTTTCGGGTTTTTTCACTCTGTAAATCAATTCCATAAGTATCACATCCCTTACTAAAAATTATAACATAAAAAGAGATTAATATCAAAATTAATCTCTACTTTATTCGTTCTTGCTATTATGGATTCAAAGGCTTCAATTCATCGATCACAAAGAGTCCGTCTTTGCGAATCAATACATCATCGAACCATATTTCTCCACCGCCAAATTCAGGCGTCTGGATCAATACCAAATCCCAGTGGATTGCGGAGTCGTTACCATTCGGTGCGCTGTCATAGGACATTCCCGGAGTGAAATGGATAGAACCCATGATTTTCTCATCATATAGGATGTCTGTCATCGGTTTGGTGATCATCGGGTTGACGCCGATTGCGAACTCTCCGACAAAGCGTGCTCCATCATCGGTGTCGAAGATTCCTTCCAGCAATTCCTGATTTTGATCACTGCTGCATTGGATGATCTTGCCGTCTTTAAACGTCAGGCTGACATTTTTGAAGACGATCCCGCGATATGGGGATGGTGTATTATAGGTAATTGTTCCATTGACAGAGTGTTTGACAGGTGCGGTATAGATTTCCCCGTCCGGTACATTGTTTTGTCCATAACAAGGAACAACATTGATATCCTTTATAGAGAATGTGAGATCCGTACCAGGACTGACAAGACGTACTTTATCCGTCTTTTCCATCCATTTTTGAAGCGGAATCAAATCAAGTCCCATCTGTGGATAGTCGACGTTCATGACGTCAAGCATGAAATCGACATAATCGGAATAGGACATCTTAGCCTTATGTGCTGCGCCCGGCGTAGGGTAATTCAGCAATACCCATTTTTTAGCCAAACGGGTCTTCTGCAATGGCTGCATGGCTTTTCTATAATCTAGTACTTGCTGGCTCACATCGGCGTTGACATAATCGGACTCATGCGCTTGAATCGAAATGAAGCCATCCACGTCTTTCAGTTTTTCATTCAACCATTTCATCTTCAAATCCAAGACGCTTTGGTTTTGTGCTTTATAAAGCGCATTGGTATAGTCGTCGTCGGACACTTCGACAAACGGATTCGCGTTAGCTCGTTTCAATTCGTCGATCAATGCGAGTACCAGAGGTTTCGCGACAACCGAAGCATAGATTACGATGTTATCTCCTGCTTCTACTTGTAATGAGTGATGAACCAAAGTTTTGGCCAATCGTAAGATTCTTTCGTCTTGTAGCATAAGTTATTCTCCTTCTAATTTCAAAAATTCGTCGTACCAGTATCTGACGGTCATCGGATCGAATGGAAAATCTCTTCGTTCGATTCGTTGTTTCAGGTCTTGAAGTTCCAAATGTAAGATTTTTTTGATTTCTTCTGGATAGCACATCTGTTCTTGATGACGCTTGTATTCGTTGCGATCAAGAACATTGTATTGATATTTTCCATCGACTTTGATATCGAGATCATAATCAATGTATTTCAAAGCCTCTTGATCTCTTAGAATCGGGCTCGAGATATTGCAATAGTACTGAATTTCATGCTCTTTGATGATGCCGATCACATTGTACCAATGGTGTTTGAAAAAGAACGAAACGGAGGGTTCTTTGGTATACCAGAACCTACCATTGGATTCGACGACACGAGTTCGCTTGTTGGCGACGATGATCGTATCTTCGTTTTCATCCAATAAGGTTTCGGATTGCCAGACCCGATGTAAGGTTTGATCGTGTTTATAACTGTGGAGTACGATTTGTAACTTTTCTGTCATACAATCACCTTTCTTGCTCAAGCAACCAGTCTTTTCCTTTCAGAGTGTCTGGTTCGGTAGTGGATAAATCCGGATAGCCTTGACTGCCGAGGACTTCATAAATCATGATGGCCACGGTATTCGCAAGATTCAAACTGCGAATCTTGTCGTTTGCTGGCAAGCGAATGCAGTTGTCCAGATTGGGACGTAGGATTTCCTTAGGAATTCCAGTCGACTCGCGTCCGAAAATCAGATAAATCTCTTGATTGGAGTCGGAAAAATCGAACTCCTTGGGGGTATGTTTGCCGTATCGAGTCAGAAAATAGTAGATTCCTTGATTCTTGTTTGTAAAGTCTTGGTAGGATTCATAGACTTGATAATCGGCTTGTTCGAGATGGTTTGCACTATATCGCTTCACGTATTTTGGGTCGAGTTTGAAACCGAGAGGTTTGATCAAATGCAGTTTGGTGTTTGTACCGAGGCAAGTACGAATGATATTACCCGTATTTTGGGGTATTTCTGGTTGATACAAGACGACATGAAGACTCATTTTTTATTGTACTTCTTCTTCGCCAATTTCTTTTTCGTACTGTCAACTGCTTGTTTGTATTTCTTCTTATATCCCGGTTTGATACTTTTTGGTTTCTTGACCAGTAATTTTGCTTGGAGGTCGAGATCGTTTTCTTTCCGCTCCCGTTTTTGACGTTGATGACGGACGGTCGCATCGACGATCTCTTTGTTTATGATATCCTTATAGACACATTTGATGCCTTTTTCTTCCAGTTTATCCAAGTATGAATTGTCATTGAATTCATACAAAGAAATTGCCATGCCGTCAAAATCGACTCTTCCGGTCCGACCGGTGCGGTGGATGTAGAAATCGATCCTTCTTGGCAATTCATAGTTGATGATATGGCTGACGCCTTTGATATCGATCCCACGACTGAAGATATCGGTCGCGACAATGTATTGGAATTCGAGACGTTCGATCCGCTTCATCAATTGTTTTCGTTTGCGGTAATCCAAACCACCATGAATCAAAACGACGTTCAAAGAAAGTTGTTTCATCCAATTGAAAACCAGTTCTGAGGATTCTTTCGTATTACAGAAAACAATCGCCAGGTAAGGATTGATTGCTTGAACGACCTTTTTCAAACCGATGAAACGATCTTGTTCTTTGGTTTTGACAAAGTAATGTTCGATCGCCAGACTGGAGATATGATCCGGATGGACATCAATGGTTTTTGGATTCTTCAAATATTTCTTCAAAAACGGTTTGAGTCCCTGAGGGATGGTTGCCGAAAAAACGGCTTTGGTCGCAGACGGTTGAACGATATCCAAAATCGCTCCGACTTGATCCATAAAGTCGTGTTCTAACGTCATATCCGCTTCATCGATGATGAAATACTTGCAAGTATATGCCTTTAGGACGTTTTCTTTGATTACAAGATCATATAATCGCCCCGGCGTACCGATGACGATATGAGGTTGTCTTTTGATCAGATTTTCAAGTCCTTGATCTCGGTCTGATCCACCGATGAACAAATCGATGATGATCGGTTGTTCCGAACGGCTTGCGATATCTCCAGCGAACTGATAGATTTGATTGGCCAAATCTCTGGTAGGTGCTAAAATAAGAGCTTGAACCTCATTGTTTTCCGGTTTCAAGGCTTCAAAAATCGGCAATAAAAAAGCATGGGTTTTTCCCGAACCCGTGTTTGCTTCTACAATACAATCTTTGTTTGATTCCAATAACGGAATCACTGTTTCTTGAACTTTTGTGAGGTCTTTGAAACCGATTGATTTCAATGCCTCATTGATAAAATCTGTTTGAATATGCTTCATAACCAATTCCTTTGTAAAAATCTCATATCTATTATATAATAGATGCAGTCAAATGTAAAACAGAAAGAGGTCAAAATGGAAGTTATCAGCATTACTCCCAGAGGTTATTGCAAAGGCGTAACCAAAGCGATCAAAGCCGTCAAAGATGCTTGGGCTAATCCAGATACCGTGAAACCGATCTATATTCTTGGTTTTATCGTCCATAACAGATATGTGATCGATGAGTTGAATCAGCTTGGAGTCATCACTTTGGATGACCGGATAACCTCGCGATTGGAACTGGTTGACCAAATTGATTCCGGAACCGTCGTTTTGAGCGCGCACGGTACGGATCCTCTTGTCAAGAAGAAACTTGAGGAAAAGGGACTCGACTATATTGACGCGACTTGTGAAGACGTTGATCGCACATTCCTTTTGATCCAGGAATATGCGGAACAAGGCTATCATATCTTCTATATCGGAAAACACAAACACCCGGAAGCTTTGGCAGCGATGTCATTGACGGATTCCATCACTTTGATCGAAACGGTAGATGATATACCCCTGAATATTGCAAAACCAATCTTCATCACCAATCAGACGACCTTCAGTCAATACGAGATCAAAGATCTGATCCAAGGTATTATCGATCGGTATCCTCATACCATTTTATCCGAAGAAATCTGTGACGCCACGAGAATGCGTCAAGATGCGATCATTCGCTACAATCAAAATGTCGATCTGTGCTATATCGTTGGTGATCCTCGCTCTAACAACACAAGAAACCTGGCGATCATCAGTGAAACCGTCACAAATACCAGAACCAAACAAATCGAGTCTGTCACCGATATAGATTCCCTTGATTTGATAGGAGTAAACCGCGTTTCGGTCTCAAGCGGAGCCTCTACTCCCAATCATTTGACCCAAGAAGTCATCGAATTCCTGAAAAACTACAAACCAGAAAATTAGTGCTTTCTTTTTCATGACATTTCGTATATAATATATGAGTAAAATATTTTAGGAGTGATATTATGGCTGAATCAAAGAAACGCAAAGTGAACAAACCAGTGCAACACGAGATCGATCGGGAACAATCAAGAGCATTTAATCCGACAAAAAGCCGCGTTGGTAGAATCGTCATCGTGATTCTCGCAATCGGTATGGTAGGTGCTTTGTTTGTTGCGGCTATCGTCAATATGATTTCTGTACTTGGCTAAAGACTGACAATTGAAAAGATGATTTCAAACGAAATCATCTTTTTTTTATGTTTTATTCCGATATCAACAATTCTTTCGCACTTTCCATACTGGCTTGTGTCACTTTGTCAGCGGAAATCATCTTGGCGATTTCCTCGACTCTTTGATTGTAATCCAGATATCCGACCGATATCTTGGTATGATTCTTGACGATTTCCTTGCGAACCGCGATATGATGGGTTCCTGTAGCGACAACTTGGGGAATATGTGTGATTGAAATCACCTGACTGATTTTGGAAATCTCTTGAATTTTCTTGGCGATCTGTTTGGCGATATAACCACTGATTCCGGTATCGATTTCATCAAAGATGATGGTTGAGATTTGATTGGACCTGACAAAAATCGATTTGAACGCCAACATGACGCGACTCATCTCCCCACCGGATGCGGTTTTGGAGAGTTGTTTCAATGGTTCTCCTAAGTTTGTGGAGATGTAGAAATCAACTGCGTCGATTCCCGACTCGGTAAACCATTTGTTGTCGAATTCGTCTTTTGGCAAATCCTCCTCAAAACGGATTTCGAAATCAGCGTTCAAGATGACGAGATCGTTCAAAGTCTCTTTGATCTCTTTGGTGATTCTACCGGCGAGATCTTTGCGGAATTCACGGAGTTTCAGCGCTTCTTGCATCAGAAGATCAAACGCATCTTTTACTTTGATCTGTTGATCGGTCAATATCGCATCGTAGTTGTCAGCTCGTTCGACTTGCGTTTCCAAGTACTTCTGATATTCCAGCAGTTCTTCGATCGATTGATTGTATTTGTTGCGGATTTTCTCCAAAGTATGCAATCTTGTGTTCATCGCTTCGTAATCGGATTGGTTGTATTCCAAACGTTCCAGTTTGTCTTGGAGCGTGGAATGAATGTCATCCAATTCGTAATAGAGATCATTCATACGATTGCTGAGAGATTCGAACTCGCTTGAGGTATTGGAAATGCCGCTCAAATCTTGCTTTAATCGATACAACTGGTCCAAAATCATTCCTTCATCCATGGCAACGTTGAATTGTTCCAATACGGTATTGATCTTATCCAAATTCTCCATCAGATTGACTTGTTCCATCAAACTGTCTTCTTCTCCAACTTGCAGATGCAAATCCTTCAATTCGTTCCATTGGAATTGGAAGAGATCGAGTTTCTTCAATGTCTCTTCCTTTTCTTTTTGAAGTTTATGATACTCTGTCAACTCTGATTGATAAGCATGTAGACTGTTTTGATAGTCCTTGACATAACTGCTTACCCGTTCTTTTCGATAGTTGTCGATCAGACTGAGATAGTTCTCAGGGTTGATCAAACGATTGGTATCGAATTGAGAATGAATGTCTGCTAAATGCATAGCCAGTTCTCTCAAAACTTTGATGGATGAGAGTTGATTGTTGATTCTGACGAGATTGCGATTGTCTTTGGATATTGTTCGCAAAATCTCAACGGTATCATCAAAATCGATTTCGTTGTCTCTTAAGACGTGTTTCATCTTCTCATTGTCCAATGTAAAAAGGCCGATCACGGTAGCCGTGTCGGCTTTCGAAGAAATCATCTCCTTGGATGCGCGTTCACCGAGTAGAAGGCTTAAAGCATCAACGATAATACTCTTACCAGCACCGGTTTCTCCGGTCAAGACGGTCATTCCTTCGTGAAAATCGAGATGTAATTCATCAATAATTGCGTAATGTTCAATCTGCAGTTTTGTTAACAAACAAATCCCTCCAGGTCAGTTCATGCGTTTGATGATGGTTTCCGTATCAAGTCCGTATTGCTTTTGAACTTCTTCCACTGATCCGTGTTCGATGAATTCATCCGGCAATCCGAAGATTTTAAGTTGTTGAATCGGCAAGTCGTTGGCTTGCGCATATTCGAAGATCGCAGATCCAAGACCACCGACAGAGGAAACATCTTCTAAAACGGTAGTCGGCAGTTCGGATGTAAGAATCTTCTTCAC
Organism: Bacilli bacterium; assembly: GCA_016935815.1. Lineage (GTDB taxonomy): Bacteria > Bacillota_I > Bacilli_A > Izemoplasmatales > Hujiaoplasmataceae > 4572-104. The sequence goes on from JAFGQH010000060.1 coordinate 27,886, forward strand.
CATTTCATTGTCTAATGGTTTGATGAATCTTGCATTGAACAAATTGATCGGTAGTTTATGCTTTGAAATATAGTCTCTCATCCGAATGAAATTATCACCGTAAGCGATGAGATTCTTTGTTCCACTGTTATCTATTTCGGTCCAAGTAGGGGATAATATCCTTTCAAAATCACTGACATCAACATCTTCACTGGAGCCTCGGGAATAGCGAATCGCAACGGAATGTTTCGCGGTATTAAAGGCATAATCGAGAAGCTGTTTTGCTTCCAACATCGTACTTGGTTGAACAATCTCAATATTTGGTATATGGCGTAAGTAGGCGATATCATAGATTCCCTGATGGGTGTCACCATCACCGCCGACAAGTCCGGCACGATCGATTCCGATTACAATCTTGACATCCTGTCTAGCCAAATCGTGAGAGACTTGATCATACGCTCTTTGTAGGAACGAAGAATAGATCGGTACAAAGATCTGCAAGTCGTTCATTGCCAAAGCAGTCGAATAACAAATGGCAAACGATTCGCAGATTCCGACATCTATGATCTGATCGGGATGTCTTTGTTCAAACTCAACCAGACTTGATCCATAGATCATAGCGGGAATAATGATTCTGAATTTCTCGTTGGCAACCGCATAGGCTTCTATGAGTTCACTAAAAATAGTACTCCAAGTCTTTTGATTTTCTGGTAATTTGTTGAGTGAGTCTCCGGATTTGATATCAAACGGTCCAGTGCCATGCCATTTGCCCAAGGTATCGGATTCTGCCGGAGGGTATCCTTTTCCTTTTTTGGTTACGATGTGAATCACCGTTGGAAGGTTCTTCTTTTTAGCGATATTCAAGAACTTATCCAAAGTTTTGATATCGTGTCCGTCAATCGGACCATAATAGGAAAAACCGAATTGATCAAACATCGATAGATTGTTCGCAAATCCTCGAATACTATTGGAAATACGAACTTTCATATTATAGATGAACTTTGGAAAACGCGTCTTGGAATTGACCGCTGCCAAATACATCTTGGAGGATCTTAATTTATTGAGAAGTTTGGACATCCGTCCAACATTCTTTGAGATACTCATCTCATTGTCATTCAAAATTATGATCGGTGCGAGTCCAGTGCAATGTCCCAGATAGTTCAAGGCTTCAAAAGACAACCCGGAATTCAAAGAGCCGTCTCCGACAATCGCGATATTGCGGTTTGTCTCATGATTGATTTGTTTTGCGCTCTCAAATCCCGCCAAAGCAGCGATCGCTGTAGAAGAGTGACCTGCTTCCCACGGATCGTGTGGGGATTCGGAACGCTTCTGGTAACCTGACAAACCTTTGAACTGACGTAAGGTGTCGAAATCTTTCGCTCTTCCCGTCAGTATTTTATGCACATAGCTTTGATGTCCAACATCAAAGATAAAACGATCCTCTGGAGAATTGAAGGCGCGATGCAGCGCGATGGTCAGTTCGACGATTCCCAGATTCGAACTCAAATGGCCACCGGTTTTCGATATTTTTTCAATCAAAAAAGAACGAATTTCAGTAGCCAATTCGTCGCATTCTTGAATACTTAATTCTTTTAAGAACTTCGGGTCTTTTATATCCAGTAGATTCATTCTTTCCCCCGATTTACTTGTTGAAGTCTTCCAAACCGTCTTCGGTTCTCAACTCCAAAATGGTTTTCTCTGCTTGTTCCAACTCCAAATGGCATTCCTTCGCCAAAGCGATACCTTCTTGGTATAATTTGACAGAAGCATCTAGAGAATTGTCTCCAGATTCCAATTGTTTGATCAGTTGTTCCAATTTCTCCATTTTTTGTTCAAAAGTCAGTTCGCTCATTGTTTCTTCACTTTCCGGATGATACTACAATCGAGTTCTCCGTCATGAAATTGAACCGTTAATGATTGGGTTTCGTCCACTTCTTTGACGGATTTACGTATCGTATCCTGTTGTTTTACGATGGTGAATCCTTTTTGCATGATGTTCAAAGGATTGACAAGGTCGAGTTTTTGGGTTGTGACCAAAAATCGACTTTGTTTTTCTTTCAATATGGATTTCTCGATTTGATTGATTCGCATTCGATATTGAAGAATGGATTCTTTCAAATGTTCAATTCGTTTCTGCGGTTTATAGGCATTCAGTTTATCTTCCAAATAGAGCAATGCCAGATGTTTGGACTCCGTAATTTTCTCTGGTCTTTGGAACGTAACATTCGAAACCACCTGTAAATAATGTTTTATGGATCGTTCGTTTGCTTGTTTCAAGGATACGGATATTCTCGTCATGGCATTCTTCAGATATTTGATAATATCGGTTTTTGATGGGACTGCCAGTTCGGCAGCGTGACTTGGCGTGGATGCTCTGACATCGGCGACAAAATCGGCGATGGTGAAATCCGTTTCATGTCCGACAGCCGAAATCAAAGGAATTTTGGATGCATAGATGGCTCTGGCGACGATTTCTTCGTTGAATCCCCATAGGTCTTCAATCGAACCACCACCGCGGCCGACAATCAAAACATCAGCGTATCCGTCTTGATTTGCTTGATTGATTTGTTTCGAGATGGATACCTTGGCATCTGTACCTTGTACCAAGGCGGGATAAACGATGATTTTTGCCAAAGGATAACGAATCGAAACGACGTTGATAATATCCCTTACCGCAGCTCCGGTTGGACTTGTAATGACGCCAACCACTTTTGGATACTGTGGTAATTTGACTTTATGTGATTCCTCAAACAATCCCTGTTTTTGCAGATCTTGTTTCAATTGTTCATAGGCGAGATACAAATCTCCGATGCCGTCGAGATCAAGTTTATTGATATAGACCTGATAGGTTCCGTAAGGCTCATACACTGAGATATGACCTTCGACAATCACTTTATCTCCGTCTTTTGGTTCAAAATGGAGTGATCTGGTGTTGCCTTGGAACATCACCGCGCTGATTTGGGAGGTATCGTCTTTGAGAGTGAGGTATAGATGGCCTCTGGAATGGCGTTTGAAATTCGATATTTCTGCCTTCAAGAGAATGGTTTGCAGGTTTTCATCGTGATCGAACTTGTATTTCAAGTAGCGATTCAATGCCGTGACAGTCAAATACTTGCGTTCTGCCATTACTTCTCCAGGCTTTTACGGATGTTGTCCAATAAACGATTGTTAAAGCGTTTCGCTGAATCATCATCCAGATTGGAGAATCTCTTGGTCAGATTGATCGCTTCGTTGATGCTGATCTCTTTCGGCAGATCCGTAAACAACATTTCATAGACGGAATTGCGAACAATCGCCAAATCGACGAAGTTTAAGCGATCGATGGTATAGCCGACCAGATTGGTTTCAATGATCGTATCGATCTGTTCAAGATGTTCTTTGATTGTTTTGTATTGCTCCAAGACCTCCGGTGCGTAATCTTCTTCTAGAAAATCACCACCGACAGAATCAATGTAGAGTAACTTCACGACCAACTCACGGAATTGGATTCGATTCATAGGGTTCACCTGTCTCTCAATACCTAATATTTTATCATATTAGCCCCGATAATGAAAGTATTTTAGAAGTGCGAAACCATTCGTTTTCCAAAACCCTATTTGGGATAAAAAAAACGCACAAGTCCGTTTGACTCGTGCGTCAGGTTTATTTGTTTTTCCGATAGACAAAGGCTTGATACGGGCCCAATACAAATTGAGGATTCAACGGCCTTTCTTCGGTATTGCTATAGAATGGTTCAAAGTCTTCCAGGTTCTCTTGTTCCAAGTGAACCGTGACTTCATACTCTTTGAAGTTGCAAAGCACGAGATAGTCTTTTGTTTGTCCGATATTGATATAGGAATAATGCTCTTGATTGTCCAAATCGATGAAGCGGATCTGGCCTTCCACAATGTTCTCTGGTTCTTCTTTTCGAAGGCCCAAAATCATTTTGTAGGTTGCCAAAATGGAATTCGGATTTTCCGTATCATCTTGGACATTGATCTCTTCATAATTATAGTTGACATCCATCCAAGGTTTGGCATTGGAAAATCCGGAATAAAGACCTGGCGTCCACTGCATCGGACTTCTTGCGTTGTCTCTGGAACGATCTCTTAGACATTGCAAAGCGTCTTCCACGCTTGCACCCCTGTCAAGAAAATTCTGATATTCTGTAAAGACTTCCACATCTCTAAAACAAGAAATATCATTGTACAAGACATTCGTCATACCGATTTCCTCGCCTTGATATGTAATCGAAGTTCCGGGCATGAAATAAAGAGCTACTGCGAGCATTTTCGCTGATTCCACCCGATACTCTTTATCATTCCCATAATGGCTGACGATTCTCGGTTGATCATGATTATGCCAATAAATCAAATTCCACCCTTTTCCATCCAGTATTTCATACCAGTGGTTGAAGGATGTTTTGATATCGCTAACCCTGAGTGCGCCATGACCCCATTTTCCTTTGAAGTAAGGACTGGAATCATCTGTGTCTGCCCAGGTATGACCAAAATGAATCAAAAGATTGAACTCATTGGAACCATAACCGACATATTTCAAGGCTGCTTCTTTGGTTGCACCACCAGATTCCCCGATGGCTAACAAGTCATTTGGAACGAAGTATTCTTTTCCAAGTTCTTTTAGATATTCATGATGCTTGGGTTGATCTGAGAAATTCTCATATCCAGGATACCCATCTGGAAAATCCCAATTCTTTTCCAAGTGATTGGATGCGTCGATCCGGAATCCATCCACACCTTTGTCAATCCAGAATTGCACGATGCGTTTCATTTCGTTTCGGACTTCAACATTTCGCCAGTTCAAATCAGGCATTTTCTTAGAAAAAATATGAAGATAATAAGCATCGACAGCCTCGACATAATCCCAGGTCGGTCCACCAAACCAAGATAACCATCTGGTTGGTCTCATCCGCTTTCCGGATTCATCGTATTTCGGAGGTTTCCAGATATAATAGTCATGGTATTTCTCATATTCCGGATGGCTTGGATCGCAAGCAATTTGGAACCACTCGTGTTCATCTGAAGTATGGTTCAACACCAAATCAGTGATGACACGCAGTCCTTTTTGATGTGCTGCATCGACAAAAATCTGAAAATCATCCAAAGTACCGAAGTCCGGATTGACTTTCAGATAGTCACTGACATCATACCCATTGTCATCCATTGGGGAGGCGTAATGAGGGGAGACCCAAATCGTACCGATACCCAAATTCTTGATATAATCCAGTTTTTGCGTCAAACCGACGAAATCACCGATTCCGTCGTTGTTTCCATCGAAGAAACTCTTCAATGTGATTTGATAGATGGCTGTTGTTTTCCACCATTTTTTAGTCATATAACTTATCTCCTATAATAGATACATTCCTATTATAGCATAGGGTTTTTAGGGCTATTTGATTTTCGATATGGTAACGCTTTCATGTTTTTCTGACCCTTGTCCATATAAGAAATCAATTCCAAAACCAGTGACATCCGAACGCTTCACGGTTGATTTTCCATAATTCAAAACCAGTGACGTCGATGGTTTGTTCAAGAGTTTTAAGAAAGTTGCCAAATTCGGTTGATCCAAATCGGAAGAACACAATTCCAAATACTGCAGATTTTTTAAGATTTGAATTCCTTTTGGGTTCAGACGGTCGATAAAACGACTACCCCAGAGTGTAATTCCTTTGGTATGGAAGGTCTCAATCACATCGTTATCGATGGATTCAGACAAATCGACACTCAAGATGATCGGGATGCCCTTGATTTTGCGTTCGATTCTGGCCATCTGTTTTGCATCTTGCCAACTGCTGTTGGATAAAGTTAAAACATAAGAGACTTTGCCGGGGTTTTGTTTCAGAAGGATGGCAAGTGAGTGAATCATCAGATAATCCCATTCGGCTTCCAAACCTGCAGAAATCAAAACCCGTTCCAAGGTCTTGTTTTCGCCAAGCATTGCTTGTTGACTGACACTGACCATATAGAATTTGATTTCTTGAGTCGATGCATCATGTACGGACGTAAAACAGAGTGGAACGCGTTTGGCTTCTATGAACTTATTGACATTGATGAGAATCGTTTTGGAAAGTTCTTGATTGTATCGAAAATTCTTATTGTCAAAAATGACCTTGTTCTGTTCATCGGTCAAGGCGTTCAACACTTTCAATTGAATCAATTTATCGGTTTTCAGGCTGTGATTGATTTGCATCAAAGACAGACGCAAATCCAAACTAGTTTGAAGTTTCACAAGTTGGTCCGTGATCCGTTTCGTCACTCGTTTATCGGTATTGTCAATTACAAGATACAAATTGGAAAAGGACTCCAAATACAATCCCCGAAAATGCTGACGACTGACTTCTTCGATTCCCAGTTTCAACTGATCAAGTTTTGCTTGATAGGTTTCGTGGTTGTAATCACGCAAATACTCCTGATAATTACGGATGTCAATCAAACAGATGGTCTTTGGTGATCTGGTTTCCGAGAAATCGAACTCTAATTGACGTTCATCCGGTAAAGGGTAGAATGGGTTGATTGATTTGGTTTGATTTGTAACTTCCAATATTTGAATGTAAGCGGATATGATGAAATCGGTCTTGGTAATCAGACACTCAAGCATTCTTTGGTCCTTCAATTTAAGAAGCAGACGATCCGTGTACAAGAAATCATCCAAAAAGACCTGATGATCCAAATAGGTCTGGAACTCTTCAAAGGCCAAATAATCAGCTGTAACGCCGAATAGTAGTTTTGCTTGATCATTTTCAAAATAGATGGTATTTTGTTCAATCTTAATAATTCCGCCATCCAAGCGATTTAGTAGATTGGAATATTCTTGCATGCGTTCATCTATCAAATGGACCTGATCAAAATCATGAAGTAATTTGCGAAGCAATTCCGCTGCTAACAAGACCAATTTCTGTTGGATATCGAAATGATCAAGTTCAGAGCTGTATGCGATAAATTGATTAAATTCTTTCTCACGTTCGATTCCGTTGGCAAATACATACATGGTATCAACGGTTTTATAAACTCCTCGTTGGTAACCAATGATGTCATCATAACCATACAACTCCGTGATTGGTTTTTGAGCGATAATTCGTTCTAATATCGTTTCTGCTAGATGAGCGGGATGAACTTCTTTCTCCAGTAACAGCCCCTTGGAATAATGATAGAACAGATAATGATCTTTGCTAGGAGCGATAAATAAGAGCTTCTGGAATTTGTAGATCGATTCAATCGCGCTGAAGACATGCATAACCACGTCTCTTGGTTTTTGGAATCGTTTCGAACGGAATCCACTGGACAAAAGACGATACACGGAATCAAACGTATGTAGCATCGGTGGTTCTGGTTCTAATTCCTCGATTAGAAACTCCAATTTCTTGATTTCTTCCGTATTTTGTAGTAACTTCACAAGTTCTATTGCCGCTTGATAGAAAATCAATCGATAATTCTTGGAAATGACTTGTTTCATGGTCGGCAAATATTCCTGATAGAATCGCCAAGCTTCATCCAATCTTTGAAGTTTGATGTTGATGAGAATATATCGGTCCAAATATCGGTGCTTATTCTTGGATTTGACAAAGTATTCTTGATACTTGCTTAATGCTTCTTGGTAATTACCCTCTGCGGCCAAAATATCGGATTCCGTTAAAAGGAAAATCGGGTTTTTTTGATAGCGATCGAATTTGACAGCGTGATCGTAATGCTCTTTTGCTTCTTGGATGTGATTTTCTTTCAAAGACAGCATTGCTAATTTTAAATACTTGCTGACGAGATTACTCGATGAGATGTTGTCTTGAATTTGTTTTAGCGTATCAATTGCTTTCTTGTATTCTTCCAGTCCTTCATAACAAACAGCCAAATAGAATTTCTGCATGACCTTCTGATGGTCATTTGTTAAAAAGCGTTCGCGATGCAACAAAACAGATTCCAATTTGATAAAATCTTCTGTTCGTAACAAGGTCTTAATCAATTCGTCAATTAAGGTAAGATGATCGGATTTGGAACTGTAGAGTTCGAAATCGGATTCTGTTTCTAATAGATGTATCGCTTCGGAATGCATACGCAAATACCGCATGATTTCCACCATCTGTTTGATGATTTCGATTGCGGTTTCGGTCTCTGATTCAGTCTTCGCAATCTCAAGCAAAGCTTCCAATTGCTTTAGAGTTTCAACCGAACGTTTGGATTGTTTCAATGTTTCCAGTTGTTGCGATAAGTCCATTTTGTCACCTTGTTTTTGTATATTGTTCCAAGACATTTCCATCCAGATCCTTGATCATTACAATTACGGATTCTGGTTGAATGTCTAGTAATGCATAACTTGCTTTCGCATACATTTTATTCTTTGATAAGGATCCGGGATTGATGAATAATACATCATTGATCTCTTTGATCATATATCTGTGGGTATGGCCAAAGGCAGCGATTTCAATGTTATTGTACGCAGCTTGATTTAAAAGTCTGGACAGTCCTAATTTTACAGAGAACAAATGACCGTGAGTCAAGAATACCTTCCATCCCTCAAACACGAATGTGAGTTCTTTGGGGAAATTGGGTTCAAAGGGATAATTTCCTTTCACTCCATAGATTCCCAGTTCCGTCAACTCTTGTTCTCTCATTTCGGAATCTCCCAAAGAGATGTAATGATCCAATCCTGGATTTTGGCTTAATGCTTCTTTGACCGACTCTCTGTCGCGATGATTATCGCTAAATAACAATAGTTTCATTTTGGATGTCCTCAATCAATTTATGTAGAGCTCTTCCTCTATGACTGATTTGATTCTTTTCTTTTTGAGTAAGTTCGGCCATTCGTTTCCCAGTTTCCTTGATGATGAACACGGGATCATAACCAAATCCGTTTTCCCCCATGTAATCTCTTGCGATCGCACCTTCGACAGTTCCGATATATTCTTTATAGGAATCGTCTGGAAAATACAGAACGACATCGGACATGAATCTGGCGCTTCTATTTTCGATATCTTCCATCATTTGTAATAATAATGCATTGTTTGCGTCATGCGTAGCTTCTTTTGAGAATCGTTTGGACCGGACTCCCAACAAACCGGGGAACGCATCCACAAGCAAACCCGAATCGTCTCCAAGGGTGGGAATGCCAGTCTGTTTCGCAACTGTTTTCGCCTTGATCATGGCATTTTCAAAGAAGGTTTTTCCGATTTCTTCGATTTCATCCACCCAATTGATATCATCAAGCGAAAGACACTGGATTCCAAGCGGATCCAAGAGTGCTTTGATCTCATTCAATTTGTTTTTGTTATGAGTCGCAATTATCAATTGTTTCATGAAATTCTCCTTTCTCTATTTTATCATATTATCAACGAGATTTGGCCAAATCTAACAAAAAACGGTCAAGAAATTTCTTGACCGTTCTATTAATCTTGTTTTCTTCCGTTGAGCCAAATGGTGAATTTCTGAATCAGATCATTTCGTCCAACCAATAAAACCTCGTCTTTTGGTTCAAATGGTGTTTGAGAACTTGGAATGATGATACGATCGTTTCTACGGATCGCGACGATATTGACTCCGAATTTCTTACGAATATCAAGCTCCAACAAATTCTTCCCAATCAGTTTTTTCGACACTGATGTTGAAATGAAACTGTATTCGGAATCCAGTTGCAAATACTCCAAGAAACTACCCGAAATCAGAATCTTAGCCAAGCGTTTCCCAGTTGCTTGTTCCGGCCAAATCAGATGTTCCGGATCGACACCAAGTTTCTCAACGACTCTTGCATGATATTCGGATTGAACTTTGACGAAAATCTCTTTGACTCCCAGATCCTTAAGAATCAAGGTTGTCAAAATTGAATTATCGACGTTCATCCCGGTTGCGACGATCACGATATCATAAGAGGAAATACTGATTTCCTTCAATGCTTCGATATCCGTCGAATCCAAGCAGATTGCGTTGGTAACCAACTTCGCGATCTTTTCAATCTTTTCAAAGTTCTTGTCGATGACGAGAACATTCGCTTCAAGGTTGACAAGTTCTTCTATCAATGCCTGACCAAAACGCCCGACACCAATCACTGCAAATGATTTTTTTGCCATGGTATCACTCCATTTCTTACCCTATACTTATTATACCTAAAACCGCCGTTTTGTCAATGAAAAGCGAATTTACAATCGTTCACAAGACTCTCACTATACAAAAAGGACAAACTATTATATAATATTTACTAACGGGGTGAAATCAATGAATGAATTCGATGAACTATTTGAACAAAAACCGATAAAACAACCACAAAATCCTGTTCCACCAGGAGATACTGAAGATTTTATGCTGCAAGTGAAGCTACAACGTCACAATGGATTGATGCTGATGATCTACATAGCGACGATGATTCTTTTCAGTGTCGGATCCCTTCTGTATTTCAATGCAAAATATGGCAATACGCAAACAATCTTAGACAATATCGTCTTAGTAGACGGTCCGACTATAACCAATTCCTGTACCGCTGATCCAGAAGCCACATCCTGTGATATTGGAGTTTCCGCTACCTTGTTGAATAATAGCGGAATGACATTACCTGTGATGTATGCTGATTTCATATTCATCGATTCCGATAGTAATGAGTATACATTTACCGTTCAAGAAAAGGATGTTGCTGATGGTGCAACTGTAACGTTGACAGATTCCTTTACCAGTAGTTTTCGAGTCACAAGCTCTAGCATGAATGTTGGATTTGATGAAGGTGGAATGTTTTATACTGTCATTGGATTACTGCCAATCGCGGTGAGTGGTGCTTTGTTCCTGTTCATCGACTGGCAAGCATTCAAATACGATGCCAAGCGATTCCGTAAGAATTTCTGGAATCATATTGGAACGATCGCATTCGGATTTGGTATTGTATGGATTGCTTTGATTGTTTCACAGATGATATTGACCGCTCTTGGAGTGGATGGTACCAGTCAAAACGAACTCACGATCCAGAATATGTTTGATGCGAATCCGCTGCATTTGATCCTGCTCTTTCTCTTGCTTTGTGTATTTACGCCGATCACAGAGGAAATCGTGTTCCGCAAGGTGATTTACAATTTTGTTGAGAAACGATCCAATTATGTCGCTGCAATCATCGCAACCGGCGCAATCTTCGGACTGATGCATGTCATCAGCTATGGAGATTTTATTCAATCGATTCCTTATATCTTTATGGGACTTGTCTTTGGATTCATCTATTTCTATTCGAAAAAGAACATCTTGGTCACAATGGGAGTTCATTTCATCAACAACTTCATCACGTTTTCCATCTATGCTTTGATGGCATACGGAATCACAATTGTATAAATAGAATTAAAAGACACTTCCTGAGTGTCTTTTTTCATAGGAAAGCAATAAAAAAAGGCTTGTATTTCAAAGCCTTATTTTTATATCCTAGCGTACTTTTTCTTTCAAAACCTTACCAGCTTTGAAGGTAGGAGCATTTAATGCAGGAATTTGAATGCTTTCGCCGGTTCTTGGATCATGACCAACTCTAGCTTTTCTTGTTTTGACTTCAAATGTACCAAAACCAGTTAAGACGACTTTCTCACCTTTCACTAATGCTTCTTGAATTGCAAGTACAGTTGAGTTCAAAGCTTTTTCAGCATCCCTTTTTGATAATTCAGCCAAGTCAGCTATGCGAGCTACTAATTCTGATTTGTTCATAT
>JAFGQH010000061.1 GCA_016935815.1 Bacilli bacterium
AGGTGATCGAATGAAAAACGTATCCATTAGAACTGAATACATCACATTGGGACAATTGTTAAAGCTAATCAGCGTGATACAGTCTGGCGGGGAAGCCAAGATGTATCTCATGATGAACGATGTGTTCGTCAATGGCGACAAAGAAGAGCGTCGCGGAAAAAAATTATTTCCCGGAGATCGAGTTGTCATTGATGAAGCAGAGTTTCTAATTCAATCAAAATGAAATTAGATAACATATCGCTATATAACTTCCGAAATTATCACAAACAGGAAGTAGAGCTTAACAAGGGTGTCAATTTTTTTGTGGGTCAGAATGGCAGCGGAAAAACCAACCTACTAGAGGCAATTTACTTTCTAGCTTTCGCAAAATCCTATAAAACAAGCGAAAGTAACCTGATACGATTTCAACACCCTTTTGCGAGAATTCAAGCAAAAGCACAAGATAACCTTAGGTCATATACTTTGAAATTGATTGTATCGGAAAATGGGAAAAGAGCTTTGATCAATAATGTTGAGATTAAGAAACTGAGCGATTATATCGGCAGTATCAATGTCTTGTCATTCTTGCCAGAGGATCTTGCAATCATCAAAGGTTCACCTCGCGACAGAAGATACTACATTGATTTGATCTACGGTCAGATCGACCGACACTATTTGAATGAATTAGGTAACTATAAAGGCTTGTTAAAACAAAGAAACGAACTGTTAAAACGACTGTCGGAATCTCAGAAGCCAGATTTGGTTTTGCTAGATGTCATAACAGAACAATTATCTGCATCCGCTAAACAAATTGTCAAGTTTCGCAAGAGGTTTGTAGAACAAATCAACATGTCATTGAAAACCATGTATCAGTTCTTATCAGATAAAACAGAAACATTTGGGTTTGAGTATCATCCTTCAGCAGAAGGAGATATTGAAAAGATATTGAAGTCCAAATATAAAACAGATCTTATATTGAAAACAACCAATTTAGGACCCCATCGAGATGATTACGATTTCATCCTTGATTCCAAACCAGCCAAAGACACCGCATCTCAAGGGGAACAAAGAATCATGGTGTTGGCATTGGTGTTGGCGATTGCAGAGATGATCTACCATATTCGAAAAGAAAGACCAATATTTTTGTTGGATGATGTATTTAGTGAGCTCGATTCCAAGAGACAAAATCGTTTGATCAAATATCTAATCAAGTTAAATGCTCAAACCATCATCACAACAACAAGTTTAGATCATATCGAATCATCGATATGGCACAATTCTAGTATCTATAACGTAACTAACAACAGCATTAGGGAGGAACATTACAATGGATAATTACAAAAAGTATGATGCCAGTAACATCCAGATCTTAGAGGGCTTAGAAGCCGTTAAAAAAAGACCCGGTATGTATATTGGTACAACCAGTTCGAGAGGACTCCATCATTTGGTTTGGGAAATCGTAGATAACGCAGTCGATGAAGCATTGGCTGGTTTTTGCGATGATATTAATGTGGAAATATTGCCTGGAGACATCATCAAGGTGACCGATAATGGTCGTGGAATCCCAGTTGACATTCATCCGAAATCTGGAAGACCTTCCGTAGAAACAGTTTATACAACCTTGCATGCAGGGGGTAAGTTTGACCATAATTCGTATAAAGTATCAGGTGGGTTACATGGAGTTGGGGCTTCTGTTGTAAATGCATTGAGTACCTATATGACAGTGGAAATTCACAAAGATGGAAAACAATATATGATCGAATTCGATCATGGTTTTTTGAAAAAAGAATTGGAAGTCATCGCCGACACTGACAAATCGGGAACTATAGTAACCTTCCTTCCGGATCCGGAAATATTCAAAGAATCTCAACATTTCGAAATGGAAATACTAAGAACCAGAATCCAACAATTGGCGTTTTTGAACAAAGGAATCAAGTTCTCTATCTCCGATCTTAGAGAAGAAGAAAAGATTGTTAGAAAAGATTATTGCTACGAAGGTGGAGTAAAGGAATACGTTGAATTTCTTAATGAAGGAAAAGACGTTTTACATACTTCTGTGGCATATTTCGAAGGTCAGGTTGATGACATCATTGTTGAGATTGCAATGCAATACAATAACGGATATGCGCAAAGCATTTATCCATTTACCAACAATATCAATAACTCAGAGGGAGGTACTCATGAAGAGGGATTCAAACGTACCTTAACTCTGGTCTTGAACAACTACGGAAAAACATCCGGTATTTTTAAGAAAGACGATGCCTTAGCTGGAGAAGATACCAGAGAAGGTTTGGTGGCCATTTGTTCCATCAAGCATCCGGACCCTCAATTTGAAGGACAAACGAAATCGAAACTTGGATCCAGTGATGCTAGAGCCGCAGTTTCTCAGATTATGAAAGAAGGATTGGAACGGTACTTGCTGGAAAATCCAAATGCTGCAAAAACCATTATTGAAAAAGCTTTGATGGCACAACGTGCTAGGATTGCCGCAAAAAAAGCAAGAGAAGCCACCAGAAGAAAATCTCCTCTAGACGCACTGGGATTTGCATCCAAACTGGCGGATTGCCGCACTAAAGACGCCACCATTTCCGAAATCTATATCGTCGAAGGTGATTCCGCGGGAGGATCCGCTAAACAAGGTAGAGATTCTGAATACCAAGCGATTCTTCCATTGCGCGGAAAAGTATTGAACGTTGAAAAAACAAGATTGGACAAGGCGTTGCAAAACAAAGAAATTCTGTCCATGATTCAAGCATTTGGGGCAGGAATCGACGAAGAGTTTTCATTGGACAACCTTAGATATCATAAGATCATCATCATGACCGATGCCGATGTCGACGGAGCGCATATCCGAACATTATTATTGACATTCTTCTTCCGTTATCTTCGTCCTTTGATTGAAAAAGGCTATGTCTTTATTGCACAGCCACCTCTATATAAAGTTCAATCCGGAAAAACAATTCGTTATGCATATGAAGAAAAAGAATTGGAACAAATCTTGACTGAATTCAATTCGAAACCAGTCATTCAACGATACAAAGGTCTTGGTGAAATGAACCCCGAACAATTATGGGAAACTACAATGGATCCAGATCAAAGAACACTACTCCAGGTTACATTAGAAGATGCTATGGAAGCAGATAGAATCTTTTCCATGTTAATGGGAGACGATGTGGCGAGCCGCCGTGAATTCATTCAAGAAAACGCGGAATATGTCAAGAATCTAGACGTATAGGAGGGATATTATGGCAGATAATTTTATCAGTGACAACACAGTAGAAAACGAAAACATCACCAATCGAGTTTTGGAAATCAACATTGCAAGCGAGATGAAAAGTTCCTTCTTATCCTATGCGATGAGTGTTATTGTAGCAAGAGCATTGCCAGACGTAAGAGATGGCTTGAAACCAGTTCATAGAAGAATTTTATACGGTATGGAGGAACTAGGAGTTTATCCTGACAAACAGTACAAAAAATCAGCTCGTATCGTCGGAGACGTTATGGGTAAATACCATCCTCATGGGGACTCTGCTATTTATGATTCCATGGTGAGAATGGCTCAGGATTTCTCATATCGATATCCACTTGTCAATGGACACGGAAACTTTGGTTCTATTGATGGTGATCCAGCTGCGGCTATGCGTTATACCGAAGCGAAAATGGAAAAAATCACGCTGGAGATATTGAAAGATCTTAAGAAAAACACGGTTGATTTTATCGATAACTACGACGGATCTGAACAAGAGCCAAAAGTCTTACCGGCAAAAATACCGAACCTATTGATTAACGGAACCACCGGTATCGCAGTCGGTATGGCAACCAACATTCCTCCACATAATCTAGTTGAAGTAATTGACGGATATGTTGCCTATATCAAAAATCCAAGTATTGAATTGGATGAGATGATGGAGTATATAAAAGGACCAGATTTCCCTACTGGTGGTGTGATTTTAGGCCAAAGCGGAACGGTTTCGGCTTATCAATCCGGAAGAGGAATCATTCGCGTTAAAGCAAAAACCGAAATCAAAGAAATGGCCAATGGCAAGAAACAAATCATTATCAAAGAAATTCCTTATCAAGTGAATAAGACGACTTTGATTGAGAGAATTGCGGATTTAGCAAAAGATAAAAAAATTGAAGGAATAACAGATTTAAGAGACGAATCCAATCTCAAAGGTATGAGAGTAGTCTTGGAACTTAGAAAAGACATCAATCCGGAAGTTCTTTTGAACAACCTTTACAAGAACTCGCAACTTCAAGTTTCTTTTGGCGCAAACATGCTTGCGCTTGTTAACGACAAACCTGAGGTTCTTGGATTGATTGATATCATCAAACACTATTATCATCATCAGATTGAAGTATTGTTGCGAAGAACACAATATGACTTAGACAGAGCAATTCAAAGATTGCACCTCTTGGAAGGCTTCATCATTGCCTTGGACAATATCGAAGAAGTCATCAGAATCATCAGAAATTCCTATGATGATACCGAACAACAACTGATGGATGCATTCCAATTGAGCGACATTCAAGCAAAAGCGATTCTAGCAATGCAATTGCGCCGTTTGTCTGGTCTTGAAAGAGATAAGATCAACGCCGAAGTAACAGAATTGCATTCTCAAATAGATGACTTAAATGAAACTTTGGTCAATACCGAAAAACAAAACAACATCTTAATTGATGACGCAATCGAAATAAAAAACAAGTTTGGCGACGCAAGACGCACAGAAATCGATTTGTTTGGTGACTATGATATCGAAGATGAAGACTTGATTCCTGTGGAAGATGTCATCATTGCAGTTACCACAAATGGGTATGTCAAACGCATGAATGTGGATGTCTATCGTTCTCAAAATCGTGGCGGTAGAGGAAAAACGGGAATCAACTTGAATGAAGATGACGTGATTGATTCCATCATTTCTGCTCAAACACATGATTATTTATTATTCTTTACAACTCTTGGTAGAGTATACAAGATGAAAGGGTATAAGATACCGAAATACGGACGCAACTCAAAAGGGTTGCCAATCGTTAACCTGTTGAATCTTGTTGAAGGAGAAGAACTCGCTACCGTTATGACATTGAAAGATTTCGAAAATGGATACCTATTCTTCACAACCTCAAATGGATTGGTAAAACGCACACAAGTATCCGACTTCCAAAATATTCGTGTCAATGGAATCAAAGCGATTAACTTGAGAGATGACGATTATCTACATTCAGTACGTCTGACTGATGGAACAAGGGACATTATTATTGGTGCTTCCAACGGAAAAGCAATCCGCTTCAAAGAGACAGATGTCAGAAGCATGGGGAGAACAGCCATGGGCGTTAAGGGTATTGATTTAGCCAATGGAGAACATGTTGTAGGAGTTACTTCTGTTACCGACGAAAGAAACTTGATTTTGGCAATTACCAAATTCGGATATGGAAAACGTACAGAAGTGGACGAATATCGATGCCAAAACCGCGGAGGAAAAGGCGTTAAAACAATTAATGTCACCGAAAAGAATGGTGATTTGGCAAAATTGATTAGTGTGGAAGGAAACGAAGATTTATTAGTCGTATCCGACAAAGGAATCATTATCCGTACGCCAATTAATCAAATCTCAATCACCAAAAGATCCACTCAAGGCGTCAAAATAATCAACCTTATGGAAGATCATATCGTTTCTACAGTTGCTTTGATCGAAGCGAGTGAAGAAACCGAAGAAATACTAGATACAGGTGAAACAAAAGTATTGGTTGAGGAACAACCTTTGTTGGAAGAATCACCGATCGAAGAGATAGAAGAGACAGAAAAAACTTCAGAAGAAGAGCAAACAGTCGATGATATTTTGAACGATACATTCTAAATAAAAAAATAGCGAAACTCTTTCGAGAATCGCTATTTTTTTATTCATTCAATTGTTTGATGATTTCGTTTTTAATTTCTTCGTATTGTTCTTTGCTGGTATTGCCTTGATTGTTGATGAAGTCGATATCAACACCATCCAAATAATACCTTGGAATCAAATGCATATGAAAGTGGAATACTGTTTGCAATGGTTTTTCCGTATTAACCAATACATTTAGACCAATTGGATTAAATGCTCTTTTGATTGCGTTGGCAATCTTTGGAACAACACGGAAAATATTGCCAGCCAACTCATCGTCAATGTCATAAAGATTCTTGTAATGCTCTTTTGCGATGATTAAAGTATGCCCCTTTGTTGCTTGAGAAATATCCAATATGGCAATGACATTCTCATCCTCATAAATCTTATAGGTAGGGATTTCTCCACTAACGATTTGACAAAAAACACAATTCATGATGATACCTCCTCGTTATATTTATCTATCAACTGAATTAGTTCTAAAAAATCATGGATCCAAAAATCAGGCTTTGAGGATTTTATCAAATCTCTCTTGATTGACCATTCCACACCACAAGTCAAAATAGAAGCGTTTCGCCCTGCCATGATATCCGAAGTGTTATCTCCTACCATAACGACACCTTCGTAAAAAGGAATCTGTTTCAAGGCATAGAAAATAGGTTCCGGATGTGGTTTGTGTTCTTTGATATCATCCAAAAAGCAATTGGCAGTTAGGTACCGGTCCATTCCGTAACGTTCGATGGATGGCATAGCAGATACTTTGAATTTTGTAGTGACAATTCCTAAATTGAATCCACGCGAGTGTAATTCTTCCAACATCATTAAGGTGTTTGGATAGATTTCGATATAATCAAACTCAAGACGGACATATACTTCTCTGTAATAATCGATCATTTCCTGTATCACCTTAGGATCGGTTGTGGCGATTGAAAAAGTTTCCTTGAGTGGTGGACCGATCATATCAATCAATTCTATTCTCGAAAACTGCCTGTTTGGCATATATTTTTTTAAGGTTTCTTCAAACGATTTGAGTATCAGCTCGTTGGAATTGACCAACGTTCCATCCAAATCGAATAGTACAGTATCTATTTTGCGCAATTTTATCACCATTAATATTATATCAAATTTTTTTGATACGAATACCGGATTTTCTGTTTTTTCTATATTATAATGTCAAATTCAAATATTTAATTTTAAGGCTGGTTATGCTATAATGAATTAGGTGATTTTTTGAAAAAAGTAATCCTTATTTTTAATCCGAAAAGTGGAAACCAGAAATTTGAACAGAAATTGGAATTCGTCATTAGCAAGTTAGAAGACAGCTATGGCGATGTTTTAGTTTGTCGTACCAATCACCCTGGTCACGCAACGGAATTGGCTTCTAAGGCTTGTCAGGAAAGGTACGATCTCATGGTGGTAGTCGGTGGAGACGGAACCTTTAACGAATGTGTCAACGGAATTATGGAATATGAATACCGCCCAAGAATCGGATATATTCCAGCAGGTACTTGTTGCGACATTGGAATGAGTTTGGGCTTGTCTAAGAACGTTGAAAAATCATTGAACAATATTTTGCTTGATAATGCTGCAAAAATGGATGTTGCACGAGCAAATGATCGATATTTTTGTTACGTTTCAGGAAATGGAGCATTCATTGATATCAGCTATGTAACGGATTCAAATTTGAAAAAGAAAATTGGCTATCTTGCGTATCTAATCAAAGGGTTTGAAGAAATCTTCACAATCCCTAAAATGAAGATGAAGATTCGACATGATAATGGAGATGAAAGAGGCCGTTTTTCTCTTGCATTAATTATCAACTCAAAACGTGTTGCGGGAATCAATATGATATATAAACCAACTTTAGACGATGGATTGGTCGATGTAGTCTTATATCGAAGTTTTCCTCCGTTTAACGCAATTATTTACGCCGTTTCAATGATTCTACCGTTCTGGTCAACATCCTTGATTCGCAGATTCAAGACCAGCAAACTTGAAATTAAAACAAATACAAAGGCGAGATGGAATATTGATGGCGAGTCCGGCGGGACTGGTAATCAGCATTTTGAAGTATGCCAAAAAGCGATTGAAATCATTATTCCTAAGAAGATTCAGCGAAGATACTTCCACCATCAAGATGAGTAGAGAACAAGTCATCGTCGTGGAGGGGAAGCATGACGAGCAAAAACTGCAAAGTATTTTCCCTGGAATCACATGCATTGTAACAAATGGTAGCAGCGTTTCTCAAGAAACACTTCACTTGATAGAAGAAACCAGTTATCATCATGACGTTGTATTATTTTTAGATCCTGATTTTCCCGGAAAACAAATTACAAATAAGATTTTGGAAACAAATGGTCATTACCAAATCGCATTTCTTCCCAAAGCAAAAGCAATCAGTTCAAACGGAAGGAAAGTGGGTATTGAGCACGCTGATAAGCAAGATATTATCAATAGTTTAACTATGATTCATAAAATCGAACATTTAGAAAAACCAATATCAACAATTCAATTGATAAGAAGGGGTTTAACAAATGCAACGGATTCAAAAGCGAAAAGGGATTTGGTTTGCAAAGAATTGAAAATCCCTTTTATGAATGCGAAAGCGTTGGCAAAAACACTCTCTATGCTCAATATCTCTTTAGAAAGGATTGACGAAATCATTGGCGGATTATACGGACAATAGTAAAAGAAAATCAATTGTCGATCAAGAAGGATTTACGATTAAGAAGAAATTCAGCCAGAATTTTCTTCTTGATGAGAATATCATCCATAAAATTGTCGACAGTACAAATATTGATCAAAATACAGGTGTGATTGAAATCGGACCTGGTCTTGGGGCGTTGACAAAGCATATCGTAAAACAAGCTAAACAAGTGCTCGTTTATGAGGTCGATAACGACTTGATTCCTTATTTGAATGAGTTCTTTGCTGGACAAGATAATTTTACTTTACTCCATCGCGACATCTTAAAAGCCGATATTCAAAATGATATCCATCAATATTTGTCAGATTGTGAGAGAATAGTCGTTATTAGCAACCTCCCATATCATATCACAACGCCAATCATCATGCGGTTTTTAGAGGATGTCAAAGGCATCCATTCCATGATTTTTATGATGCAATTGGAAGTAGCGAAGCGGATCACATCCGAACCGGATACAAAAGATTACAATGCCTTATCTGTTATTATTCAACACCAAACTGAAGCGAAATACTTGTTCAAGGTTCCTAAGAAGGTTTTTCATCCTCAACCGAATGTTGATTCAGCCGTGATTCGTTTGGTCATAAAACCCGATACAATTGACAAAAACAACCACGGATTTTATGAATTTGTCCACAAATGTTTTGCTCAACGCAGAAAAACTTTGATTAACAATCTTTCCAACGGTTATAATAAGTATACAAAGTCGGAATTAGCCGATATATTGGAAGAAAGTGGAATCAATCCATTGACCAGAGCGGAAGCTTTGGATTTAGAATCTTTATTACAATTATATGAGGGTCATTTTAATCAACTATAAAAAGGAGAATAAAAGCACAAATGGAAATTAAACGCACTGATAATGATCTTTTTCAAATCATTGAAAGAGAATTGAAACGCCAACAATCACATATCGAGTTAATCGCTTCAGAGAACTTTGTTTCGAAAGCCGTGCTGGAAGTAGACGGAAGTGTGTTGACAAACAAATATGCTGAAGGCTACCCTGGCAAACGCTATTATGGCGGATGTGAATTTGTCGATGAAACAGAAACCCTTGCGATTGAGCGTGTGAAAAAACTATTCAACGTTGCTTATGCCAATGTGCAACCACATTCTGGTTCAACTGCTAATATGGGGGCATATCGAGCGATATTAGAACCAGGAGATAAAGTCTTGGGAATGGCATTGGACCAAGGGGGACACTTGACACATGGGCACCCACTAAGTTTTAGTGGAATCGACTATGAGTTCCATCCATATTATGTCAATAAAGAAACTGAGACCATCGATTATGATGAACTAGAACGACTTGCGATAGAAATCAAACCAAAACTGATTGTTGCTGGGGCGAGCGCATACCCAAGAATTTTGGATTTTAAAAGATTCAAAGAGATTTGTGATAAAGTAGGCTCTCTTTTCATGGTTGATATGGCTCATATTGCAGGTTTGGTTGCTGCAAATTTACATCCGAATCCTTGCGATTACGCAGATATTGTGACTTCTACAACGCATAAAACACTGCGCGGTCCTAGAGGTGGCATCATTTTAACAAACAACGAAGAAATTGCAAAGAATGTAAATCGTGTAATCTTCCCGGGAATCCAAGGCGGGCCATTGATGCACATCATAGCAGCGAAAGCCGCCGCATTTGGAGAAGCGCTCAAAGATGATTTTCTAATCTATCAAAAACAAGTCGTTTCCAATTCCAAAGCCTTTGCAGCAAAATTTATGGAACTGGGATACCATGTGGTATCTAACGGAACAGATAATCATTTACTATTATTGGATGTATTGTCTAAAGCTGGTTTGACAGGTAAAAAAGCTGAAAACCTTTTGGATCTAGCTAACATCACATGTAATAAAAACACCATCCCATATGACACAAAGAAACCATTTATCACATCAGGAATTCGTTTGGGAACGCCGGCAATGACCACAAGAGGGTTTATAGAAACCGATTTTGAAGAAATCGCCGTATTGATCGATATGATTCTTAGCAATCCAGAAGACGAACAAGTACTAAGCGAAGTGAAAGAAAGGGTCATGGTCTTGACAGATAAGCACCCTTTACCATATTAAAATGCCAAAGATTTTAGTATGTATCAATGACAACCTACTCAAACTAAGAATTCAAAGATTGTTATCAGAAAAAGCGTATGATTTTACGATTACAGATCGACCAATCAAGCGCACGGACCTAATTCAGTACGATATGGTATTGATACATTCAACCTATCATCTTACGGATTTGTTTCATTTCATCGAGAATGTGGTTTTACAACAAGTTACAACAATTGTGTATATTACCACGAATGTAAGTTCGAATCCATTTCGAAGATTCCACGAACATACAAACTTGATTTTCGTAGACGAACATAAAATGGACATTGAATTGATGTCAGTCATTCAAATGTTTGAAAAATACAACAAACAAGTAAGAAAGTTGAAAGAAGAGAATCAAAAACTATCCACTCAGTTGGAAGAAAACACTTTAATGAATCGCTGTAAAAGAACGCTAATGGAGCAAGGCCGCTCTGAAGATCAAGCACATAAATATATCCTAAAATTTGCAATGGATCATCATATTAGTAAAATAGAAGCATGTAATAGGTTACTCGCAGACAATAGCGAGTAGCCTATTGATTTTTTTATAGATAATAGATATAATTACCTGAAAGCAATGGGGCTTACAATAAAATGAAAGGTTATAATTACGCAAAAGATGCATAGTATTGGTTCTGCGGATTATGAGAAAAAGAAAAATGAAGAAATATACAAAAAGCGATATCCTTAAGATCGCAAAAGAGGAGAATGTCAGATATATCCGTTTGATGTTCACGGACATTATGGGGACAATCAAAAGCGTTGAAATTCCCGTGACCCGCCTCGAAACTGCTTTGGATGGCAGAGTGATGTTTGACGGATCTTCCATAGAAGGTTTCGTTAGAATCATGGAAGCGGATATGTATTTAAGACCGGACTATGACACGTGGTTGATTCTAAGTTGGGAAGAAACCAGTTATGGTAAAGTCGCAAGATTGATCTGTGATGTTTATACCCCACAAGGGAATCCTTCACCAGCAGACCCAAGGTCAAATCTAAAACGTGTCGCTAAAAAAATGGAAAAACTTGGTTTTTCCACACTCAACATTGGCTTCGAACCTGAATTCTTCCTATTTAAGTTGGATGAAAACGGTGAAATCACAATGGATGTCAAAGACAATGGGGGGTATTTCGATCTCTCTCCAATTGACGGAGCAGGAGATTGTAGAAGAGACATCGTTTTGGAATTGGAAAGAATTGGATTTACTATGGAAGCAAGTCACCACGAAGTTGCACCTGGCCAAAATGAAATCAATTTCGAGTTTTCCAATATTATTGAAGCGGTTGACAATGTTCAAACATTCAAACTAGTGGTTAAGAACATTGCAAGAAGACATGGATTGCATGCGACATTCATGCCAAAACCAATTGCCAACATCAATGGTTCTGGTATGCATACGAACTGTTCATTGTCTGATTTGGAAGGAAATAATGCATTTGATGACCCAACTGATCCGCAAGGATTAAGTCATGTGTGCCGTCAATGGTTAACTGGTATATTAACTCATTCGAGATCTTTCTGCGCAATCACGAATCCGACTGTAAACTCATATAAAAGACTAGTCCCAGGATATGAAGCACCGTGCTATGTTTCTTGGTCCGAACACAATCGATCTGTAATGGTTCGAATTCCCGCAACAAGAGGAAGAACAACGAGAACGGAGATTCGTAGCGTTGACGTATCTGCCAATCCATATTTGGCTATCTCGGTCATTTTGGCTGCCGGACTTGACGGAATCGAAAGAGATCTTCCATTGATCTCTTCGATCAATGAGAATCTGTTCGAACTTACGCAACAAGAAAGAACCGCTTTGGGAGTCAGCAGTTTACCTGACAACCTAAAAGAAGCAATTGATGTATTGAAAGAATCGGAATTAATGAAAGAAGCACTTGGAGAGCATATCTTCAATAAGTTTATTGAATTGAAAAGCAAAGAGTGGGACGCATTCCGAACTGCAGTAACGGAGTGGGAAATCAACCGCTATATAAAATTGATATAGAAAAAATCCCGGAGTATATTCTCCGGGATTATTTTTTTGCTAAATCAACTAAGTCTAAGATTTCTTGGATGGAAAATTCATAATGTTTCTTGCAAAATTGGCAAGTAATTTGAACGGGATGACCTTCATTCGACAACTGATCCAACTCTTTTTGTCCGAGAGATATCAAGCCTTTTTCAAATCGATTTCTTGAACAATCACAACGATATACGAGTGGCATTTCTTCGATAAACTCATGATCACCTAGTGTAATCAATTGAATGATATCTTCTGGTTTTAATCCTTCGTTGATTAATTCGGATATTGGTTTCATTTCTTGAATATTGATTTCAATCTTGTTAATTGTTTCTTCTGTTGCGCCAGGCATTAACTGGAGTATAAACCCACCGCTGGCAAAGACTTCATTGTTTTCGTTTACGAGAACACCTAAACCTACGGATGATGGAATTTGTTCGCTAGCAGCAAAATAATATGTAAAATCGTCTGCAATTTCTCCCGTTTGTAATTTTGCACTTGATGTGAAAGTATCACGGATCTTAATATCTTTGGTTACATGAATAAAACCATTAGTTCCGACAACCATTCCAACGGCTAACTTATCTTTTTGAGAGATATGCACTTCTGGATTTTCAATGGTACCCTTGATGGTTCCATGGGCATCCACAACGGTTACCATTTCACCAATTGGGCCACCACCATCAATTCTAATTGTAAGCATTTGATCTTCTTTGTACATAGCACCCATAATTAATGATGCAGTCAGTAGCCGTCCGAAGGCAGCACTCGCTGCAGGCCATGTTCCGTGGATTTGTCTTGCTTCTTCCACGAGATTTGTGGTGGATGCTGCATATATTCTTACTGTTCCATTAAAGGCATATGCCTTAATAAGATAATCATTCATTCTATCAACTCCTGGATGGTATTATAACACGTTGTATAGATTTCTATTTGTTTTGTTTTTTGTTACAATTATTATATAATATTATCTGACTCATTGGAAAGGAGAATGCTTATGAAATGGAAAATTGGCAATCTCGAAATTGAAAATCAAGTCGTCGTTGCTCCGATGGCGGGAGTTACAAACATAGCATTCAGATCGATTCTAAAAGAGTTTGGTGCGGGTTTGATTTTTACTGAGATGATATCAGATAAAGGTTTGCTTTATGAAAACAATAGAACTCAGGATATGACTGAGATAGCAGAATTTGAACAGCCGATAGGATTGCAGCTATTTGGTAGCGAAGTGGAAACCATGACGAAAGCGGCTATCTATATCGATAGAAATACTTCGGCTCAAATCATTGACATCAATATGGGTTGTCCGGTACAAAAAGTTGTTAAAGCCGGAGCCGGAAGCAAACTGATGACAACACCTGATTTAGCCTTTAAAATCGTCAAAAATATTGTTGATCACGTATCAAAACCAGTTACTGTAAAAATACGAAGTGGTTGGGATCATAAAAACATCAATGCAATCGAGTTTGCAAAATCAATGGAAATGGCTGGAGTAAGCGCTATTACAGTGCACGGAAGAACACGGAGTGATATGTATTCTGGAAAGGCAAATTGGGACATAATCAAGCAAATTAAGCGAAATGTCACCATTCCAGTCATAGGGAACGGAGATATTACTACTCCTGAGGACGCGAAAAACATGATAGATTACACTGGTTGTGATGCGATTATGGTGGGTAGAGGATTGCTTGGAAACCCATTTTTGATACAACAAATCAGAGATTACTTAGATACTGGAAACTACCGCAAGAATTTCTCCTTGTTAGAAAGAAAAAATGCGATTTTTTCTCATCTTTTGAAATTGATGGAATTGAAAGGAAATCATGTTGCAACCCTAGAAATGCGTAATCATGGCGCTTGGTACATAAAAGGACTACCTGGATCAAGTAAAATCAAACCATTGATTGTTAACGCGAAAGATCCAGAAGATTTTCGTAAAATTATCTTAGATTACTTTAAAAAATTAGAACAAAGGCAGGAATAATCCTGCCTTATTTTATATATTTTTTGTATTTATTGTAGTGTTCTTCATTCAACTCTACTTCAACGGCGATTCCATCCGCTTGATATTCCGTAAAAAGAATGTTCGAGCTATCTTTTAACTCGGAATACACCTCTCCATCGGTAAACGGAATCATCATCCTTACAGTTGTCATGGTTTGATATAGTTCATTGTCAATTATAGTTAGCAAACGTTGGATATGGTAGTTCGTGATTGAAGACACAAAAACGGAATGTACTCTGGTTGTGATTGGAATATCATCCAGCAAATCACTTTTGTTATAAACATAGAAAATTGGAATATGATCTACACCGATTTCTTTAAGAACCTCTTCAACAGTATGGATTTGATTTTCGTGATTTGGGTTGGATACATCTATCACATGTAGAATCAAAGAGGCTTCCGATATTTCTTCCAAAGTAGACTTGAAGGCCTCGATCAAATGGTGAGGTAACTTATCAATGAATCCAACGGTATCGGTCAATAAGAATGTTCGATTGTTGTTTAAATGGATCTTTCGTGTTTTTGTTTCCAAAGTTGCGAACAACATATTCTTATTGAAAGCATAATGGTCTGTGTGAGTTGATGTAGTGTCGATAATTGCATTCATCAAAGATGATTTTCCGGCATTGGTATAACCAGTTAGTGCGACTGTGAAAATGTCGTTCTTTTTTCTTTTTTCTCTTTGGGTTCTACGCACCTTTACCACTTGAGCTAAGTCTTTTTTTAATTTGGATACACGATCTCTTAAGATACGTCGATCCAATTCCAATTGCTGTTCACCTGGTCCCTTCGAACCGGTTCCTGATTTTTGTCTTGAAAGATATTTATAAGCACCAACAATTCGCGGTAAAAAATATTTTGCCTGAGCCAGTTCAACTTGTAACATTGCTTCTTTTGTTTTCGCCCGTTTAGCGAATATATCAAGAATCAGGACGGTTCGATCGATGACTTTGATATCCAAAGCCTGCTCAAGGTTCCTAATGTGACTTGGGCTCAATTCATCGTTGAATATGACTAAATTTGCATCATATGTATCGATTGCTTGCTTGATCTCTTGTACTTTTCCTTCGCCAACAAAGAATTTTACATTTGGTTCTTCTCGTTTTTGCGTGATTACGTGTAAAACATTGACGTCACAAGCCAGAGCTAAATTCGCCAATTCAGACATTGATTGTTCAAATGTTTTGTCTGTGTTCAGGTCAAGACCGACCAATATCGCTTCTTCCAATGGTATCACCTTGTTGAATATTATAATATATAATCTCATTATTTGTATAATATATATGCAATTTCTGGCTTTTTTTGAGCGAAAACATGTGATATAATAAAACGACAATGACTAAACATTCATGAGGTTACTATGAGCAAGATAAAAACAGTTATTCAAAATATCAGAACTTGGTTCTCTGCTTTCACTGAGAGAACTTTTTCCGATCGTAAAAAAACATTTAAACTCATTGCATTGTTGGTATTTACGGTACTTTTCTTAATTCAAATGTATATTATCATTGTGCGCAATAGTTTCTATAATTGCGTATCCGATGACATATTACAGTATTATACGGTGATTGTTGATTTCATAAGTGGATTAAAAGATGGTACGGTTTCTTGGTTTAATCTCAACAATTATTTTGGAGCTTCCTTGTTCGCTGACGCTTATTATGTACCGATTGATATCTTTACTGGTATTACGTTCTTGTTGAGTTATGTAATGCCAACAGAAGTGGCGTATTCTTCTACAGAATTATTTAAAATTCTAGCCAGTGTTATGATAATGGCATATTATCTAAATCTGAAAGGAATGAAGAATCGTACCATATTCTGGATGAGTATCTTGTATTTTATCAGTGGTGGTACTGTTAGTTTTATGGTTTTTCCGGTATTTTCAACTCTTTCAGTTTATATGCCTTTAGCCTTGATAATCATTCATTTCTTTATTCGTAAAAAGAAGTGGTTGGTACCGCTATTTGCCTTTGCGATGGTTTTTTATGATTTCTATTTAGGCTATACAATGATGGCATTTACGGCTATGGCATTTTTGATTGAATACATTAAAGAACCCAACTTCAAGTTCTTCCGATTCGTCTTGGATTCATTGATATTTGTTGGTCTACTGGTCCTCGGAGTTCTTATGGCAGCGATTATCTTAGCCCCTTCTGTCATGTTTATTTTGGAAGATGCATACGTG
The DNA here is from genome assembly GCA_016935815.1 of Bacilli bacterium. Lineage (GTDB taxonomy): Bacteria > Bacillota_I > Bacilli_A > Izemoplasmatales > Hujiaoplasmataceae > 4572-104. The sequence goes on from JAFGQH010000061.1 coordinate 16,871, forward strand.
ACGTATCCTTCTTTTGATTCTTGGACGATAGCGATATTCGGACACGATTTAGAATTGTTTACTCCTAATATTTATATCCGAATCATAGCCAAAATATTTGCAGAGCAAATTCCAACCGGCTTCTATGGATTGGAGAAACTCTATCCTTTTGAGCATTTCTCACTCTATATTTCCATTATTGGTTTTGTATATATGAATTACATCTTCTTTATGAAGGATAAGGTCAGTAGAATCTATAAGGTTGCAATATTGTTCGGAATCATTTTTATGATATTCCCGATTTTCTCTTATGTGTTCTCTGGATCTCTAGAATCTCCTTATACAAGATGGATCAATATGTATTCAGTGTTCCAAATCATGATTTTGGCACATGTTTTTGATAAATTCGGCTTTGAAAACGTTAAAATGAAGTATATGACTAAAATCATAGTACCTTTATTGTTGATTCTTTCATTTGTGGTCTACTATTATATATTCCAATTAAGAGTGGACTCTTTATTAACGGCAGGCACACTCAATGCCGCGAATATTAAAGATTACTATCTTGCAGATCCAATTCTATCAACACTATTTGGGGATGGCATGATTGATGAAATGATGATTGCCACTAGTGGATTGAATGCGAGACAAGCATTAACTGCCGACACAGTATTTATGGCAGTATCCGCTGTTTATATGTTGGTATTACTAATATTTGGCTGGCTTAAAAAATGGACTGTTATCAAAGGAATCTTATGGGTTGAAATCATTTTAGCTATTGGCTATACCTTTGCAGTTTCGTTCAATGACATTAATCGTATTACAACATTCCAAAACGAACACGACATCCAAGAGTATTTGGATACTGTCTTAGATAACGAATCATTCTACAGAATCTACATTGATATCAATGGATTGGATGTTTCGAAAACAAATATCAATCGAATGACTGGTTATGCCACAAATTCTGGTGAAATATTCTTTTCCTGGAATGACAAAGAAACGGATGATTTCCCTGGGTTATTACTTGGTAAGTGGACAGAACCAAAGGCCTCTAAGAAAGTACTTAATTACTATAGCTACTATGTTACCAATTTCTTGGGATACAAATATATCTTGGTGGATGCAGAAAGCAATTACAGCTTTGATTCCATCTATTTTGATTTGATTGCAGGGAACGACACATATCGATTATATGAAATTGTCAATTCGTCACCTTTTATGGTTTATGAATCGTTTTTGACATACAATGAATTTACTAGTTATCGGTTGATCAATAGCCAATCTGCTACAGAACAACTTCTTTTAGTAGCGGCTGTAATTGACACAGAAAGATACGCTGTGGAGGAAATGAATCTTGAGCAAGCTACGACTTCAGATAATAACAACGTTTCCGAATCAGAAAGCTTCAATGTGATTGAGAATAGCACTATTGTGGAACGGGCCGGAGTGGAAGATGAAACTGTTCGAACCTTCTATCGATATTCGAATACAGATTTGAATATTGAGTATATCCTTGGTGCTGTATATTTCAACTCGTTTAGCGAAATACACTATAACCTCTATGGAAATCTAGATTCCAATTACCTTCTTGATTTACTGGATTATGGAGAAGTATTTATGGAATTTGCTGATGGCTCGACAAAAGCATGCTGGGTCCAACCAGGACAGTCTCATCAGATCAAGTGTGAATTCTTTGAGACTCCGATAGCTATTTATATCGAGGATACCAGTGCGATTGATGAAGCTCCTTCTTTGCAAATAAGACAAGAAGCGGCATTTAATGCAGCAGCGTATTTGGTCTATGATCTCAGCCAACTCAATTTATCTTCTGATTCCGGCGTCATTCAATTTAGCTTCAATAATCTTACGATAGGAAAAGCTTTTGTTATGGATGAGTTCGGTAATAAATACAATTGTTTGGAAGGCTTTTATACTTTCAATACCATACCTGAAAAATTGTATATTTTTAAGACATCTGATATGTATAATTACTCCAATTTATTTGATTTGACTCTGAAAGCGGCATTTGATGATTTGTCAGTTACGAATGGACTATTGAATGAAGATTTCGTTTCCAGTAAATATATGACGATAAAGAATGGTATAATTACATTAGAATATACTAATACTAGTAATTCGACGTATGATCAGGTTGTTATTGTTCCTGTTACTTATTCTGAAGAGTGGATTATCACTAGCCCAGTACAATATGAAACGATGAGTGTTAGTGGTGGTTTCTTAGGAATAGTGATTCCAAATGGTACGACCGAAATCAACATCACTTTGAAATTCATTCCAAAAGGTTTGGATGTTGGTGCTTTAGGTTCTGCAGCTGGAATTTTGATTTATTTGGGTATTTTCTTGCCGGGTTGGATTAAAAAAAGAAAAAAAGGAGTTGATCCTGCATGAAACGAGGACGTATTATAGTTCCCGCATATAACGAAGAGAAAAACATTTCTTTGTTTTATGATGAAGTGACGAAATACATTAAGCAAGATGAATATGATATTGACATACTTTATGTAAATGATGGTTCCAAAGATAACACTTTGGAAGAAATCAAAAAATTGGCAAAACGAGATAATAAAGTGAAGTACATTTCCTTATCTCGTAATTTTGGCAAGGAGTCCGCAATGCATGCTGGGTTGGTCAGCTCAAGAGATTTTGATTTTATCATTATGATCGACTGCGACTTGCAGCAACCTCCAAAATTGATTCCGGAAATGCTTGAATATTATGAAGAAGGATATAAAATTGTCTTTACGAAAGGGAAAACAAGAAAGAATGAACCGAAACTGAGAGCTTTTTTCGCGAACTGGTTCTATCGAATATATAATGCTTATACAGAAATGCCTTTGGAAAATGGTACGAAAGATTTTCAATTGTTGGACAAGGTTGTTGTCGAAGCATATTTGAAATTTAAAGATAATTACCGGTTTGTAAAAGGAATGTTTTCATGGGTTGGATATTCCAGAAAGTGCATCGAATATGATTTCATTCCGCGACAACACGGAAAAGGCACTTGGAACTTCCGTTCTTTAATGAGATACGCTTTTAACGGGATGAATCAATTTTCAACAATCCTGTTAGTATTGCCTGTCATTATCGTATTCTTGGCGATCGCTCTAATTGTCATGGATGTAGTATTATATTCTGCCAATACTTTCAGTTTGTCGGATTTGATTATTAGTTTACAGGTATCGTTCTTGTTGTTTGTATTTGGTGGTATCTCTTACGTTACGATCTATTTGGTTTATCAAAACCGCAAACAGGTACTGAACAGACCGATTTACTTGGTAGAAGAAGCTTCGGGGGATTTAGATATTGAATAAGCTTTTTGCATTTATAAAGAAACATTTTTTAACTAGAAAATTCTTGACTTTCGGAATTATTGGAGTCGCAAATACCGGTATTGATGCACTGGTGTATTATTTGGTTTATTGGCATATTAGTCCAAGTCCGTTTTGGTCAAAGACAGCGGCTTTTTTCGCAGCTTCTGTATTTTCCTATTTTGCAAATGTGATATTCACCTTTAAACCAAAGAAAAAGTCAACAGCACAATTTTCGATTGTCATGCTTGTCTTTGGATTGCGTTGGTTAATTAGTGCCGGGTTGGCCGTTGCCTTTGCGTATATCCTCCAAGATTTGATGGGAATTGATTTTGAAGTATATAAATCAGTCAGTATTTTACCTACATTCTTAGCTTCTGCATTGCTGATACCGATAGCTTACTTCGCATTGGATTGGGTATTCCGCAAAACCGATGAGGAAAATAGTTAAATTGCCTTTTATTAATGAATTAAATGATATAAAATAATGATAGATAAGGATGTGATAAGATGGATGCATATACCATCATAATTGTAATAACGTATTTATTTGCCTTGTTTTTGTTGATGTTGAGAATCAAAGTTTCTCATAAGACAATCAAACCATTCAAACTAATTTTGCTGTTATTTGCAGTTTCATCTCTAGTCTATTTGATCAATTATTCAGGTACAATGGATATCTATACCAGAATTCTGATCTTTTTACCTGTTCCTTATCTCGTAGTTATGACTTATATCATAGAAATCACAAACATTATGAAGAAAGCAGGCTTTAGCGGTTTCGCAAAAAAGCCTATGAAAATTGATAATGAATTATCCGAACAGTTGATGAGCGCAGTAGATTTTCTTTCAAAACGCAAAATCGGAGCTTTGATTACTGTGGAGCGCAATGTTAATTTGACACCATTTATCAACAAAGCTCTGTTGATTAACGCTGATGTTTCAAAGGAACTGCTAACTTCAATCTTTATACCTTCAACACCACTTCATGATGGGGCAGTCATTATTCGAGGAAACAAAATACTTTGTGCTAAAACGTACTATCCATCGACGGAAAGAACAGATCTCCCAATGACATATGGAACTAGACATAGAGCGGCAATTGGTATCTCTGAGCAAAGTGATGCTTTGACCATTGTCGTTTCAGAAGAAACCGGAAATGTAAGTGTTACAATAAATCGTCAAATGGAATATAATATCAGCAAAGAGACCCTTAGTCTTTATTTTGAAAAGTTCCTGAAAATGAATTAAGCGCAGTCAGCGCTTTTCTTTTTCATGAATGGAATTTTACGATTTTGTATGTTATAATTTCACTTGGATTATGGAGGTGATATCTTGATGAAATATGATTGCATTGTATATGGTAATGACATTTACGGGCTGACAATAGCACTCTTTTTGGCACGTAAGATGCGCAAAGTACTCGTCCTTCAAGATAACACAAAGCCCGAAGATAATTTCGAGACAATTGATATTGTTGATCCAGAAAATCGCAAATACCATTTTGATTACAATTCTTTAGGAATGTTGAGTGGATATTCTCATTCGGGATTGTTAAATGCTTACCTTGATGATTTGGGTTTAGAAAACGAGCTAGAAACCGTTGGCGTGAAAGAAGAAACGATTGTTTATCCAGATCATACATTGGTCAAACGCTTCAATACCACGAATCAATTCAAGGTTCATTTGATACGACATTATCCGAAACATCGGAATCATATTCATAAATTCTTTGTCGATTTAGATAGGATGTATCGTAACTATACCACTCAATATGTCAGTATGCTCCGAAATACAGAATACACATTGACATCCTTGATGATTGAATGGGGAAATTATAGCCTTGAAGAATTGTTGGATAAGTATTTTACATCCGAAGAATTGAAACAAGAATTTTCACTTAATAGCCAGATTAACGGTTTGAATCGCTCCGATGTAAACTCCTATAATTTTTTCTCATCCTATTTTGTCGGTTTGATGAATGGATTTGATTACTTGGTTACTTCAGAGGCAAAACTAAGAGATATTATTATAGCTAAATTGAAACTGATTGATCCGAGAATCGTACATAAGACAAGAATTAAATCCATTGAAACGGATGACGGAGATAAGATTTTGTCCTTCACCGATAAGGATGATAAACAATATTCCGCAAAATACTATTTTGTTGAATCAGAACCGGAAGCATTTTACAGCAAGTACTTTAAAGAAAAGCAGGATGATTTGGATAGCATCCACGGGTATTATCCGAACTTCAACAAAACACAAAAAATCAATACGATGTATTTGGCAATTAATGATCATCCGAAAAATCTTGGTTTGGAAGATATGATATATTATTTTTCCAATCGAGAAGAACAAATCAAAATCGTTAAACTATTCAATTATTCTCTGTTTGAAAATTCTGATAAACGTAGAAAACATGGATTGTTGTGTTTGGACTACACCTATGACGAAGCAACCAATTATCACAAAGATGATTTATTGCGTAGAGTGTATGACGTATTTCCAAAGTTGAAGAAAGCCGTGGTAGGAGTTCGTGAGGGGAAACCCAAACGATACCTAACAATGCTTCACGATACAAGAATCCGCAAGAATCTATCCATCAATGAGATGATTGAGATTGAATCCTTAGAGCATATACAAGTATTTGATAATTTATATCTAGGATCCAAATATATGCGTCCAGAAGCGGGATTATTCGGAATCTTCAATCAAGCAATCATATTTGCAGATAAGATTGAGGATCGTCTCTATTTCGGTGATGATGACGAACCACAAAGTTCTCTTAGCAATGAAGAAATCATGATGATGATTCGCCATAATTTCAATCATGAAGTGTTTGGCAATCAAGAACTTCACATTAATTTCCATATTGGAAAAAGCACTTATTTCATACGAACAAAAGGCAAGAACATTGTTATTCACCAAGGTAAATATGCCCATGCGGATCTTTCTATTTATACCAACAATGACAGGTTGTCCAATCTTTTGCTTAAGAAAACGACTTTCAATGAAGTACTGGAAGAGGGGTCTTTGAAATATCGAGGCGATAAGGATCTTCTATTCCAAGCAGTTGATGCATTTACTTTAGATGACTATCAAGAATATAATCCTTTGGATTTTATCACTTCTAGATTTAGCAACATGGGGGCCAAGATATTATTCATCTATTTCGGAATTTATTCCGCGTCCGCACTTTTGACCAATTACTTGAATGGAGTATGGATTTATCCAATTGCATTTGGATTGACCTTGTTGACAACCATCTTAAAAATCAGAGCATATGAAAGGGTTTATTGGTTTGATATATTTATCAATGTCATTTTCCTTGGAGCATCAATTGCCGCCTTTTCATCACCTTGGGTCAATCAGCTGCGCATGGATGATCCGCTGCTAGGCGTTATGGCGCTTGCGTTATTGATTTCGGTATTCACAAATCATCCGGTTGTATATCATTATACTAAGTATGATCAGAATATTGATTATCGAGGGTCTGTTCTCTTTCGGGTTATTTGTAATGGTTTAACATTCTTCTGGGGATTCTTATTCTTAGCAATCCTTGTTGGAACTTATATTACTGGAGAACGGTATGTTTCAGTATTGTATTTCTTTTATTTCCTAGGAATTTTCTTGATGTATTACTATCCGATTATATATGTAAAGACAAATATCAAGAAGTAGAAGGTTGAGGGTTAATGAACGAATTCTTTATTTATCTATCATTAGCATTCATTCTGGTGCTATTCATTATCAGTTCGATTCTATATAAAAAGATGAGAATCTGGAAATTGGTGCTGATTGCTTTAACTTTGGCAATCTATGCCATTATAAGATTCCTTCCACAATACATCACATTTATCGATTCGAACCTAGCTTTGGAATACTTTACGTATTTCCTTTTTGGTGTATTGATTCTACTATCAGTAACCTTTAAGAATAAAATTAAGATTACCCAAAATCTCACCGATTATGATTTCTTCGAATTAGAAAAGGAATTGGAAAATATCAAAGATGTTTCAGACTTATTGCGATTGCGATTTATTAATACAATCGGCTTACTACATGAAGGATTGATTTTCTATAATCCGGACTTGGAAGGATTGTTCATAACGGAACAAACATCCGAGATATTGGGTATAAAAGAAAATGATCTTACAATGGAAACGTATCAGGGTTATCTTCATGAAGAAGACCGATCAGAATATCTTAAAGCGCTGAGAGGAACAACTAAGAAAAATCCATCATATGAGATTAAATATCGGATTATTCGCAATAAAACATATGCTTGGGTCATTGAAAAGGGGAGATTATTTACTCACGGAAAAAAAGATTATCTTGTTTCGACAATCAAGGGAATTGATATGAAATTGTTTCCGGAGACAATGATACACGAACTCGATTCTCTCCCGGATGAAAATCTATTGACTCAAATTCTGGTTCAAGCGAGAAAAGAAAAAGAAGCGTTTTATATGGTTTTGATGCATTTGACCAATATTCCGGATATTAACAGAAGATTTGGAAGAGATGTCGGTAATTTAATGATTGCCGAATACATTCGAAAGATGAGGTATCATTTTGCAAGAGACCTCAATTCCATTTTCCGAATCACGGGAATAGAATTTGCATTGATTATTCGTGAAGAACAAAAATATGAGGTTCTGAAACGAGCATTGACAAGCGGTGGGGATTTAATCAATCTAAGATTGAATGTTGGTGGAATTCAGCAAATCGTCTATCCGAATGTGGGCATCGTCAGACACGATCCGTGGTCGAATTATGAAGTGAATGATTTCATTAGTTTAGGTCATAAGGCTTTGGAAGAAGCGATTCGAAACAATAAAAAGAACTATTCTATTTTTGGAGAGTAATATGTTTTCAGTTGTGATTGTTGCCGCAGGTAGCGCAAAGCGTACTGCACTTGGGTATAATAAGATTTTCTATAGAATCAAAGGCAAAACATTGATTGAACATAGTGTTCAACCGTTTCTTGACGATCCAGATTTCAAAGAAATTGTGATTGTACTTTCCAAAGAGGATATGCAAGAAGTAAGAGACCTATTTACCAAATCAAATGTGAAATATGTCATTGGTGGAGCGACGAGACAAAAATCCGTATTCAATGGACTTAGCATCATCAATGAGGAATACGTCTTGATTCATGATAGTGCACGACCTAATCTCAAACCCGATACTTTGAATCAGATAAAAAAATCTGTTGTTGAACGAGGAGCTACGATTATGTACTCCCCTGTCAAGGATTCTGTGATAGAATATAGCGGGGAGAAAGTAAATCGATATCCAAGACGAGATGAAGTGGGATTGGTTCAAACGCCTCAAGCATTTTCAAGCGGAGCAATCAAAAAGGCTCATTCACTTGCTTTGAAACATAAACACAATTACACAGATGATGCCAGTTTGTATATGGCTGAAACAAACCAACCGGTATACCTTATTCAAGGGTATGATACAAATATCAAAGCTACAACAAAAACAGACTTAGCCTTATTGGAGGAAATATTATGATCAAGATAGGATTTTCAAAAGATGTTCATCCACTAGAAGAAGGTAGACCATTCGTGCTTGGTGGAATCAAAATCGATCATCACAAGGGCTCTGTCGGACACTCTGACGGAGATTGTTTGTTGCACGCAATAGCAGAAGCGATACTTGGAGCTTTGGCGCTTGGAGATTTAGGGAAGTTCTTTCCTGATACAGAGCCTAAATATAAAGATTACGATTCTCAGTTGATTCTTAAAGAAGTGTTTGAATTTGTGTATAATCGGGGTTATGAGATTTCCAATCTGGATTGTATGATTTCTTTAGAAAGACCGAAACTAGCGCCATATATGAAAGAAATGAGGGAGAATATCGCAAGTATTTTAAAGTGTGATAAAGGACAAATATCAATCAAGGCAACAACTCACGAAGGATTGGGATTCGTCGGAAGAGAAGAAGGAATCCTATGCGAAGCAATCGTTTTACTGGAAGGTTCTGACTATGGCATAGATTAATCGGACTGTTCTAGTCCGGTTTTTTTTAGGTTATATTTCTTGGAAAAAACCAAAATTGTGATACAATTATATATACTAGGAGTAATGATATGTTAGAAACTGTTCATGGCGAATTTGATTTGATTAAAAATTATAGAGAAGCGTTTATTATGGATGACTTCAACAAGCGATATATTGACATTTTGAATGTCTATCAATTTATTGTTGGAGATTACTCAGCAGGGATGCTGAGACTGAAAGGTTTCTCTAAAGATACATACAATCTGATTCCAGATTATCTTGTGGAATCCTGCGCACCAAATTGCGCTTATTTCATTTTGAACAATCCGAATTTCAATCCTAGTCAGAACAGAAAAGAATAGGAGCAAGCATACTATGACTTACGAAGAGATCATCCAGGAAATCAAAGAAGTAATCGAAATGATTCGTCCATATATAAACAGAGACGGTGGAGATATCGAATTCGTGAAATTCGAAGATGGAATCGTCTTTGTTAAACTAAAAGGCGCATGTGTCGGTTGTGTTGGTTTCGAAAGCACGCTATCAGAACTTGTGGAAGATACATTGTTGGAACGAGTGCCTGGAGTCATTGGCGTCGAACATCTTTGGTAGGAGGATTACATGAATAAGACAACCCAAAATATGAAAGACATTTGCATTCAACTCTTAAATGATCGCGGGGTCACAATTGATGATATCATCGATATTGTTTATGATTTGCAAAAAAAATACGTACCTACTTTGACTCGTGACGTATGCGGTGAAGCTATTGATAGGGTCCTTGGTAAAAGAGAAGTACAAAATGCAATCTTAACGGGAATTGAATTGGATACTTTAGCGGAAAAAAATTTACTATCTGAACCATTGCAATCATTGATTAGTAATGACAATCCTTTGTATGGAATTGATGAAATTCTGGTTCTGTCCATTTGTAACGTCTATGGTTCCATCGGATTAACGAATTTTGGTTACGTCGATAAAGTGAAACCCGGTATCATAGGGAAATTGGATGCCATGGGTAAAGCAACGAACAAATGCCACACATTTATGGATGACATTATCGGGGCGGTGGCAGCTGCGGCTGCAAGCAGTGTTGCCCACAACGCGGAAGAAGATTAAAAAAACAGGCTAATTTGCCTGTTTTATTTATTTAGAACCATTTTTTAATTTTAAAGTACGTCAGCATCACGATCGGGATCAGAATGCTGATAAAAGCGAAGATCAATAATCCATAATGGTTTTGAAGAATTGGAAAATTGATAAAGTTCATTCCAAATATTCCCGCTAAGAAAGATAGTGGAATGAAAATTGCAGAGAATATGGTCAAGGTTTTCATGATTTCATTCGATTTGTTTGAAACGTTATTGGAATAGACATCATAAAGATTATTGACTTCTTCCAAAGCGGTAATCGTTTTTTCCTTTAAGTTGATGAGATGGTCTTCCAAATCATCGAGATATTTTTTTAGATACGCATTGAATAATGTGTTTTTCAATAATGCTTTTGGAGAAGCATTTTCCAAGCTGTTTATTGTTTGGTTCTTTAAGAACACCAAATGCTTGCGTATTGTGTATAAGTCAACTTGATCTTTTTTATCCAGACTATGAATATTGCTTTCCAGTTGTTCCAATGATAAAGAAAGGTAATGATAGACATTGATTTCTTCATCGACAATCATATCATAGATTACGTAAAAGAGGTAATCCTCATGCAGTTTTGATATTTGTAGGTTTTTATCGTTCAACCGATTGATGATATCATTCTTGAACCGGTTGGATATTTCCGAGAATGTGATCATTTTGTTCTTGAATAGGAGAATGCTGATATAATCGGTATCTACTTTGTTATCGGAATCCAGATAATAAAATCGAATGGATGAGAAAAAATAATTTGGTAATATTTCAAACTTGTTGCGTTGATTGGTATTGAAAATGTCTTCAATAATTAGATTATCCACTTCAAGATCCAAACAAAGGCGTTTGATTCTTTCTGTATCAGCTAATCCTTCTACGGATACCCAATCAATGTATTCATCAGAGAACGGCTTTAACGTCTCATGAATCATCACCTTTTGTTCTGAATACTGGATGTGGGTGATGGTCGTTGGATTTTGTTGTTTCCCCGTATACATGATTGTGCCGGGAGGTTTTCCTTTTTTGATGTGAAAATTCATTTTACAATGCCCCTTTCCTATCAAAATAGCGTTTCATAAATTCATTATATCACAACTGCACTTATCCGTATCGATTTGATTATGAAATTCAAAGTTTCGGATTTTCTTTTCGATAAAAATAGTATAATAGAAAAGAGGTGACGATATGGAGAAAGAGAAACATCAACTCTGGAATCAGATTTCCAGATTCATTTTATTGAAACAGAATATCATCATATTTTTTTGTTTGCTGGCGTTGTTTATGGCATCCTATTTTTTTATGAATCTGAATACCAATGATAATAATGTAACATGGATATTTTCATCCTCTATGCAAACCTTGGCGGCATTAATTGCATTACTACCTATTTCTTACAGTTATTACCTTCATAACATTGAAAATGCTAAGAAAGATGATTATGATAGTTATATTATTCGAAGGCTTCAAAAGGACGTTTACTATGAAATGATGTTTGTCATCATTTACTCTCTCTTTGTCATCATTTTTAATCTATTTAATCTATATATGATTTACAGCATTAAAAATGCTTTATTCACTGTATTTTTTACAGCCTTGGCTATCCAGTTCCTTGTCATCTATATCTATCGCCTATTTGATCCGGATCGAGTCAATAGTATTCTTAGGGACTTAGATAAAAAAAGCGAGAAACAAAGCGATATCAAAGTTTCATTAGATGAATTCATTACTCAATACTTGAATTTGGAAACCGCAGTTAAAGACTATATTTCCAACGAGAACGATAATGAGATGATCGATAAATTGCCATTGTACGATATCGTCGATAATCTCTCAAAAGACTTTGAAAACTTAAGTCGGCACTATGATACGTTCAAAGAAATCATTTATCATCGAAATAATCTAATTCATAACTATAATGTTGTAGAAGTAGATTACGAGAAATATGAAAAGATATTGGATCTGATTTCTGTATTTGAGAAATACAATCAACACTTTATTACACAGCATGTATTTAGTGGGATTAATTCGGTCATGGAAACAATAGAAAAGACATTATCAGAATATTTATTAGAATCGATTAGCTTAAGAGCGATGGATGAGAATTATTTAGCTGATTTGAAATCCGACATTTGTTCCTTGCTTCATTCTCACTTCGTCAGCAATTACTATATCACTAAAAGTTTGAATGATGCTTCAGAAACAGACTTTGAAATCATCCAGAACAACTATTCCAACCGAAAGATTGTAGGGATAGATATTCGAACTGTGCATTCCAAACAATTGACAAAAGTATCTGAGCCATATTTTAAACGACTGAAAGAACGATTTTTATATCTGTTCTTGATTAATTACAACGTATCTAACAATGGGTTTGAGATCATATATAAGACGAGTGATAACAAAACCAAAATGAAGACAGTCCAATAGATTTTCAATCCAATCTCAAGAACAAACGCCTTTATCTAAACCTTGAAGTATGCTATAATGGTTGTAGTTAACTTTGAGAGGTGTTAATATGAAAAAAGGAGACATCGTCAAAGGTCGGATTACCAGTATCAAACCGTATGGAGCTTTTGTAAAAGTGGACGATTCCATTGATGGATTGGTTCACATTTCTGAAGTGAATGATGGATTTGTAAGGAATATTGAAGACTATTTAAGTGTTGGAGATGTAGTTGATTTGGAGGTATTGAAAGCATCAGAAGATGGTAAACTATCTTTAAGCTACAAGAAATGCAACACAAAAGGACGAAAGAAACGAGAAACGATCAATCTCAAACAAGGTTTTACCCCCTTGGCAGAACAACTGGATGAGTGGGTCAAAAATTATGGCAAAAAGCGATAGGATTTCCTTCGCTTTTTTCATTTCAATCTGAATTTATGATATAATTGAACGTATAGAAATATGGAATGATTTTAAGGAGATTTGTATGATTAAAATAGAAAATGATTTACATACAAAAATCGGCAATATTAAGCGCATCACAATGGAACGAAACAACCTAAAAGTAGTCCTTCTTTCATATGGGGCTTCGATCTTTTCCATTGAGTATAAAGGAAAAGAAATGACATTAAAGCCAGACAATTTAGAGGATTTTTTATCTGCGAAATACTATTACGGGAAAACAGTTGGGAGAACATCAGGAAGATTAATGTGTCCTTCCTACTATATTGACGATAAAGCTTATGTCATAAAACCGTATCCCGAAGATGAAATCACAAAACTGCATGGTGGTAAAAACGGTTTTTCATTTCAAGATTTTGAATTGGTAGAACATCACGAAGGAGAGAATGGGACTCATGTTGTTCTTCGCTATATAAGTCAGGATCAAGAAGAGGATTATCCTGGTGAATTGACACTGTATGTTACATTCCAATTGTGTGATTGTGGCGAATTACGCTTGGAATTCTTAGCGAATACAACCAAGGATACGATATGCAATATTACCAACCACACTTATTTCAATCTAGCAAGCTCCGGAACCATCTTAAATCATGAGATGATGATCAAAGCGACTGACTATGTGGTGTTGGACGAACGCTTGATACCACAGAGAAAAGAGACAGTCACCGGAAAGGTATTCGATTTAAACAATTCAGATTTGCTAAAGAATAGGATCGAGGTACTGAAAGACACTCCGATATTAGGATATGATCATGCGTTCATGTTGCAAAAAAATGACAAGAGACTCAAGTTAAATGATTTGGATTCCAATGTCGAACTTACGATTACAACAGACTATCCTGCAGCAGTCGTATTTACTCATAATTTATTATTTGTAGATTCTTTTGATTCAGCCTACGGAAACGGAATGTATGCTGGAGTAGCGGTTGAATGTCAGTTTGAACCATATGGTATCCACTTCAAAGACTGGAATCAAGCGATTCTTCGAAAAGGAGATATCTATTCTCATTTTGTTTCCTATCAATTTAAATAAAAAAAGAATAACAGAAAAAAGACACCTTATAAAAACAAGGTGTCTTTTTGTTTATTCGCAATATGAATTATTTGTATACTGAGAAATCGATATTGCTGAATGTTTCGTTTTCTTCGCTCTTGTATCCAGAAGCAAAGAGTGTGTCATAAGTCAATTGTTTGTTGTCAATTGTCAATGTGTCAATTGGTGAATAAGCTGTTTGAGCACCGTCAATTGAAGGTCCACTTGTCAATCCTGTAAGTCCAGGGTTTCCATCAACAATATTCTTAGCGATTGCTACAGAGTCAGCAACCAATTTAGAAACGTCTTTGAAAACTGTCATACTTTGTACGCCTTTACCTTTTGCAGTATCTCCAAGAAGACTTGCTACTGTTACGTCAGAAGCATCTTGTCCAGTAGTGTAATAAGTTTCATAAGGATGAGCCATCTTAGCGAATTCTTGTCTGATTGCTTGAGAAGTATCATCATTTGGAGCTAATACGAATACTGGTTGGCTTGATTTGTCAGCGTCTCCAAGTTGTGCTACGACTGCTGCTGCTTTTGTAGCTGCTGTGTCAGCGCTCCAGTCAGTGTCAACTGGTAACATAGCTGCTTGCAAAGCTGTTTTAGCTGCGTCATTGAATGTAGATTCTGTGTAAGCTGTCAATCCTGTGAAAGTATCTTGGATGTTGATGATGTTGAAGTGATCCAATACTGGAGTCAATTCTTGCATAGCACCACCGAAGAAATATGTTGCATTTGGCCAGTCAGCAACGCGTCCTGCGAAAATTGCAAGATCACATTTGTTAGTTGTTGAGCAACCTTCTTCATCAGCCATGTCAACTAAATGAGCACCCATTGCGATACCAACATTCCAGCTATTGAATGTAGTATAGTAATCTGCATGGTCATCATCAGATTTAGCCATACGGTCATGAGCGATTAGAATGATTCCAGCGTCGTGAGCCGCTTGAACAGCACCAGCGCCGGAACCTTCAGCAGTTAAGATAACTACTTCAGCCCCTTTAGCGATCAAAGCTTCGACATTTTGAACTTCTTTAGACTCATCGCCTTCAGAGAACAAAATCTCATATTCATAACCTGCACCAAGAGCTGCTAAGTCTGCTTCAAAGAAAGCACCATCTTGGTTTGCCCATCTTTCTTCTGAAGCATCCGGTAATACAACACCGATTTTAATGGTATTGGAAGTACCGCATGCTGCCAAGAATAAGACAAACATTGAAACTAGAGCAAAACTAATAATTTTTTTCATCTTTTCTCTCCTTTATTATTTAAATACATATGATGTATTAGTTTTCATTAAATAACAGTTTGTTAGGATTTTCGAAATCCTCTTCTTTGGAAGTGTGGATCTTATCTCTAACTTTATTGAAGTGACCAAGCGCGTTAGAAACTGCATATTCTCTTTCCAATAAAACTTTATTGTGTTCGTTGATTTTGCTATTTATTGTTGCGCTGATCTTATCAAAATCAAGTTGAGCTTTTTTAGATTTTTCCAACATCGCTTTTTCGCTGATCAAGTTTTCTTTTTCTTCTTCTTTCAGTTGTTTTAAGGTTTTGATAAAATCATTTTTGGCGAGTATTAATTCTTTTTCTAAAACCCTGTGTTCCGCCAATACGACTTTCAATTCTGCCTTTCGAGCGTTATAAACCAACCTTTTTTCATTATATTCAGAAGCAAATTGGATTTTTGCATAATGAATACCTACTAGATCAACTGGACGAACGTTTCTTGTATAAATATCAAATACAACAGCCAATAATAGAACGGAACCTAGGATGATTGGTTCGATATTTGCATCGACACCAGCAAGGGCCATCCCGTTTTTCAAGGACATGATAACGATCGAACCGACGACGGCATTGACAACTTTACCAACCCCTCCATTGAAACTAGAACCACCAATTGCCGCGGCGGCAATGGCATACAGTTCCCAGAAAGGACCGTGGTTTGGTGAAGCGTTCTGTAATCTAGAAACATACATCAAACCAGAAATCAAAGCCATTATACCCATCGAAATGAATACGAAAATCAAAATCTTTTCTACGCTGATACCGGATAACTCTGCAGCATCCGGATTACCACCGACAGCATAAATCCGTCTACCCAAAGTGGTCTTTGTGGTCATTAGGTGATAAATAATTACTACTACAATTGTAATTAATAACAGAGCTGAAATACCTTTGTAAGAAGCAAAAGTATAGATCAAGTAGAACAACACTCCTCCCATGAATAATAATTTTGTAAGGAACAACTCTATTTTTTCATTTGGTATTCCTAGTTTTTTGTGTTTTTGACGAGTTAGGATACCACTTACAACCAAGAGTGCTAAAAGGACTAATCCAATACCAATGGTAATAAGGTCGAATCCTCCCACTTCAATTTTTGGCAAATATCCAACACCAATCCATTGGAAGAAATTGTTTGTTGTAGGAATCGTTCTGTTATCGGTTTCTAACATCAAGAATCCTTTGAATATAAACATACCTGCCAAAGTTACAACAAATGCTGGAACCTTAACTTTTGCAACAAAGTATCCTTTGATAAATCCAACCCCAATTGTGATTAGTAGAGCAAGTAATACAGCTGGTATTACCGGAATTCCTCTATTCTCTACAGAAACAACGAGGAACGCACCTAAGAATGCCCCAATATAACCAACAGATAAGTCAATTTGTCTGGTAACGATGACAAGGGTCATACCAACAGCCAATACCGTAACGTAAGCAGTTTGGTTCAGCAAGTTAGTAAAGTTAATAGGCATTAGGAAGATCCATCCTGTCATCATGCCGAAGATGACAAAGATAACAGTCAACGCAATGAACATTCCGTAATCACGAATGTTCGTCCGGAACATAGATGTGAGTGTCAAAAAGTACTTTTGAATGGTCCAAATAATCTTGCGAAAAACTAATGATAGTGATTTTTTTTCTTCTTTATTAGCATTTTTCTTAGTTTCTGTGCTCACGATTTTCCTCCTATACCGTTGCGTGTTGCATTATTTTTTCTGGAGTAGCTTCATCAATGTTGAATTCAGCGGTCTGTTGACCTTCAGCTATAACATAGATTCGATCACACATACCCAAGATTTCAGGAAGTTCGGATGAGATAATAATGATGCTCATTCCTTTATTGATCAAATCGTTGATGATAGTGTAAATTTCATATTTAGCTCCAACATCGATTCCGCGAGTAGGTTCATCTAATATTAATATCTTAGGGTCTGCAAATAACCCTTTACTAACTTGTACTTTTTGTTGATTACCACCACTTAGGTTTTTGACCTGCTGAAGAATAGAAGGAGTTTTGATTGAAATATCTTTCACATATTTTTCGGCATATTGGTTCTGCAATGAGTAATCGAGAATTCCCCATTTGGAGATTTTCTTCAAATCGGATACGGTGATATTCTGGCTGATGGTTTCTTGAAGAATCAAACCATCCCCCTTTCGGTCTTCCGAAACATATGCAATCCCTAGATTCAATGCGGATCGTGGACTTGAAATGTTAACGGGCTTACCGAATACTATGATTTTTCCGCTAATCTTATATTTCTTTGAATTTCCGAATATGCTGTGAGCTAATTCAGTTCTACCAGCCCCCATCAAACCTGCAATTCCGACAACTTCGCCTTTGCGTAATTTGATATTTGAGTCCGATACAATATAGCGATTCAAGGATTTGTCAAACGAATTGAGATGAACGGTTTCCAGGACGACTTCTCCGCCTTGATAAGCTTGTCTTTTCGGGAAAATATCATCGATTTCTCTACCAACCATGTTACGAATGATTTCTTGCTCATTGATTTGGTCGCGTTCCATTCGAACAATTGTTTTACCATCTCGAAGCACCGTTAATGAATCCGCGATGGCTTCCACTTCCTTCAATTTATGAGAAATCATGATACAGGTGATTCCTTGTTTTTTTAGAGTGACTAAAAGATTAAGAAGGTTTCTACTGTCGTCTTCGTTCAGGGAAGCTGTTGGTTCATCGAGAATTAATAACTTCACATTTTGACTGAGCGCTTTCGCAATTTCAATCAATTGCTGAGTACCAACTCCAAGAGAATTAACGAGGCGGTAGATGTCAATGTTCAGGCCAACCATGTCGAGATATTTTTTGGCAAGTTTTTTTGTAGCGTCCCAATCGACTATACCGCTAATACTTTCTACCTCATGACCGACAAACACATTTTCATAAACTGTTAAGTTCGGAAAAAGTGCTAATTCTTGATTGATGATGACAATACCATCCGCAACAGAATCTTTGATGCCATGAAATTTTTTAATTTCTCCATTAAAACCGATATCTCCATCATAGTCTCCGTGTGGGTAAATACCACTCAAGACTTTCATCAAAGTAGATTTCCCTGCTCCATTTTCTCCGACTATGAAATGGATTTCTCCGCGTTTTACATGGATATTGACATTATCCAGAGCTTTGACACCAGGGAATGTTTTTGTGATTGATTTCATTTCTAAGATATG
>JAFGQH010000062.1 GCA_016935815.1 Bacilli bacterium
GCCTTATATTATATCAAAAAGTCATACTAGAATTTCTTCTAATATGACTCTTTTTATTTTTCTGTACGTTTTAATGGAACACTTTCAAGTCCTCTTTTTATTTTATTTTTCACTCTCTGGCGGCTTTTGTGTCGACATAGAGTTTGTTTACATATCCGATCTTTGTCTTCAAAAGATCACATTGTGCAATGAAATCAAGATATTGCTGCTCCGTATATTCTTCTTTGTAATAAGCGATTTCGATTCCATCATCCGAATACATGTTGAAATTGAAGAATCCGGTCATTTTGATGGAGTAGAACACATCTTCCTGATCAGAAAAAATGGAAGATCCCATGTAAATGTTCTGATCGTATTCAATTCCCAACAAATCCATCAATGTCGGGACGATATTGTAAGGTGTCACGAATTTCGAAATCGTTGTATTCTCAGCACCCGTTCTTTCCAAATACGTTTCTGTCAAAACCGGATTGTAGATACAGAAGAAATTATGGTACATTTCCATATTGTAATAGGAATTATCTTCATCCGCAAAAATCTTCAGATACAGGTCATGGTAATAGACATTGTGATCGCCATAGAGAACTATGATCGTATCGTCTAGAAGATTCTGTTCTTTCAATTGATCCAACATCATGCCGATTGCGACATCGGTATTCATGACGGCTGCTTGATAATGACGGATTCTCATGACATCCTCTACTTCTCCTCCAGCCAGAATATTCGTCCAAAGACCATCCGCTTCTGCTTGATCGATTGCGTCAAAATATCCCAATTCCTCAAACAACGCTTTATTGGTCAATCCATAATCATACGGACCATGAGTCACCATAGTCGCCCATGCAGAATAAAATGGACCATCGGTTGTGGTTAGATTCGGCAACATCTGTTCCATGGTGATCGAATCAAGGGTGTAGTTTCCGTTCCAGTTCCAGATTTCTTGATCCGGAAACATTTCTTCATGAAGATAGACATTGTCAAATCCGAGTTGAGGCATTAACAACCCTCGATCATAGAACGTAGCGACATTGTCATGGAAATAACTGGTGACATATCCTTGCGCTTTTAGAATCGATGGCAAAGAGTATGAGAAATCGTAAGTATAGTTTTCTGCATCCAAGCCAATCGTCGGATAATTTCCGATCGTTGCGATCATTTCCGAGACATTGGTTTTGTTCTCGCTATAACTGTTTTCAAAATAGAGACCTTCTTGTGTCAATTGATACAAATTCGGCGTTAACGTTTCATTGATTGCGAACGGTTGCACGGATTCGAGTAGAATCGAGATCACGTTCTTACCTTCCAGCAAATTGTAATAATCGGTTGGTTGGGAATAATCCACCGGAATGTCTGCAGTGAAGTTTGGGTTGTTCTGTTCGATGATATCTTCGATCTCTTTTGTATAATAACCTAGAATTCCATATTGCTCGAAACTGGAACGCTTGAATGTTGTCACATTTGCATCTGCTAGGAAAGAATGGATGGAATCCATCGGAATCATGAAGAATCCAATGACGAACAGAATGGTAGAGAAAAAAGACGCCAATCCCTTCGCATAGTAATTCGGTATGTATTCTTCCGTTTTTTTCAGATATTTATACAAATATCTCATCGAGACAAAATAAAATGCCAATAGTCCAATCGCAATCAGAATGCTCCAAATCGATAATAGATCAGCATTGATGACATCGGTTGCTTCGCCAATCAATGATAGTTGTTGGAGGGTGAACAAATCGTAATAAACCGAATACATCGTCGCATTGATCAAAAACAACGAAACGATGAGAAAATAGATGATACTCAAATATATGATAGACCATTTATGGGAACGTATCAAGAATATGAAACTGCTGATTGCGAGTGCAATCACTAGATCAATCACCAAATCCTGTGGTAAAAAACTGAAGTCCACCCATAAGAAGGTGACAATTTCAGTAATCAAATAGTAGAGTATGAACACGAGGAATATTTGCGATTTTTGTTTGAATAAAGCTATCATGTTTGACCTACTTTCGATATCATTATATCACAATAAAGTGATATAAGAAAGCAAAAACAAAGGGAGTGTAATGTACAATCCCTTTTTCGTGAAAACAATATGAAATCAATTTGATGGATTTATTTTGCCTCTGTGTCGGTTTTATGAATGACAAGTTGCGGATAAGGTATTTCAATATGATTCTTGTCGAACAAGATTTTCAAATGTTTGTTCATCTCTCTTACCGTATACAAGCGATCGGTCTCTTTGACCCATGCAACAACACGAATCGTGATTCCCGAGTCTCCGAACACTTCAATACCGTCGTAGAAAGGTCCTTTACGAATGGTGGATATCTGCTCTTTCATACCTTTCAGATTCTCGCGCATAAACGCTTCGAACTTCTCGATATCCTGGTTGTAACTGATGCCGATTTCACAGATAGCCTGAGACAAGACATTGGAAGAATTGATCGCACCTCTGATATCCGAGTTGTTCAGCATTTTGATATCACCGTTGATATCTTCGAATTTCGTGATTCGAAGTCCCATCTCTTTGACGATTCCTCTGAAGTCACCGATTTGGATGACATCGCCAACTGCGAATTGTTTTTCGAAGATGATGAAGAGTCCAGCAAAAATATCCTCAATCAGACTTTGAGCACCAAAACTGATGGCAAGTCCGATGATTCCCGCACCAGCCAAGAGGGTTGGGGTTTGAACGTTCCAAGCAGATAAAATCAAAAACAGTGCCGCGATGACCGCAAAGTACTTCAAAGCACTCATGATCAGGTTCCCTATCGTTTCGCTTCTATGACCGCGTTTGACAAAAATGGAAACGATGAATAAGAGAATCTTATAGAGTATCCAAATAAATACAAGGACTGCTAAAGATTCCAAAATCGTAACATAGTTATTGGTAAAAAAATCGACCAAGTTGAAAAACTTTCCAATCGAACTTTCGATAATTTGGGCAAACTGAGTTCCCGGGAATATGATCGGTGCCAATGTTCCCAAAGCCAAACATAAAAAGATTACCACAACAACGACAATAACTCTTATTTTCTCTTCTTTGGTTTTGTGTTTAAAATCAAATTTCATTTCAATCCCTCCATTATTCTGTGATTGTATCCACAACTACATAATTTGTGTAAATCGTTGTATTTCTTACAACGATGACAATTTTGGTAAAATCATCTGTTGGCTTATAGATTTCAAATGAGACTGTTTTTTCCTCACCAACAAAATCAAAATAGAACGTTTCCTGAGCAAAAATGGTTTCAAATCCGTCGATATCTTGATAAATCACATAATTCGCGGATTGAACCGCATGATCCGGATCATCCACCACGATCGTAACAATGTAATACTCTCCCATATCCTCGATTGTGTACTGCATATCGAATTTCGGCATTGTGGTGAATTCGGTACTCTCCAGAGTAGAAGTCACTTCTTCCAAAGTATAAGGGTCGGAATACCGGACCAAAGCTTCGATGTGATAGGTGGTGTTCGCCTTCAAATGTTCGAACAGCACGGTTGGCTCTTCGGAAAACTGTTGATACGTGTCTTCATAGGACACCGGAACATAGGTGATCGTATCGACAACATAATAGCCTTCCATCAAGGTGAGTTCAATAACGGCATCCTCAATATCCGAAGCTTCCAGCCAGATGCTAAGCGCAACGCTGTTGGTTGTGATTTGCATCGGATAGATAGATGCATAAACCTGATATGGCGTGTGAAACTCGACTTCATCCAACAGGATGGTATCAAGGTTTTGATCGATCGCTTCCAACTTTAAAATAACGGCGACATTCTCATTGGAAATCGATCCAAGGATGGTTTGTAGATTTACCGTGTCCAAAAGTATCGTCTGAAAGTTGCCATACTCTTCTTCATAAGAGTACTTGATTCCATACGTCAGTTGAACCTGTTGATAGTCATCAAACGGATCGCTGATGTAGTAATCGAGCTGATATTCCAACATCCACTGATCCAAATCCGATATCAGTGAGATGCCGGTAATCGCTCCTCCTGGATTCGGTGCTGTTTTTACTGTCTGGCTAACGAGAACCTCGAGACCGAACCCCTTATCAGCCATCACTTTCAAAGTGTATTTCGTATCCGGTTCCAAGAACTGGAACATTCCAGAATTGACACCGGTCGAAGCGTTGTTCGAATAGGTGTCGAATTGGTTCTCTAAAACCAGTTCCAAGGTTCCATCGATGATTGCGTTATCGCTATCTGTAACATTGACGGTGTAGGTGATAGCGTCGGTGAATGCGTTGACGGACTGAATCTCTGCTTTTGGACTCGCCGGGATGACAATGACGGCAATGATCACCGCTGTAGTCGTTAACAACAAAGACGAAAAAATAGATTTCAAAGCTTGAAATCTAGATAGTTTCTTTTGTTGCTCCTTAAATTTTTGCATACGTGACATATGCTTCCCCCCAGCCTTTTCTTTATTGTACTAAAGAAACCTCTTTTGTTCAATATATCTGGCGATTTTCGTAAAAAAAAGCACATGATTTCTCATGTGCGTGTTTCGGATGATTTTGGCGGTATGCGTTTCTTTGTGCTTTGTTCGTATTGGTAGGCGACTCGAATGCATTGATCATCGGAGAAATTCTTTGCGACAAAGAACAAAGATCGCGGCGTTTCATCTGTCAAAGCTTTGGCTGGAACAGCGACAATCGGATTTCCTGCAATCGGAGCGTGGGATGTTCTTCGGTTCATTACGATGACATCAATTCCTTGTTCCTCCATAATTCTATTAAGGACATTTGCATCTATCACCAATTGTTTTCGAATCTCCAAATATTCTGCTTCTTGTAATGTACCACTGGTTTCTTCGGCAGCTTCAAAGATGCTCTGACCATGTTTCAAACAGTGTTCGGGATCTTGTTTGTTAAACTCGATCAAATCCTTTAAACTTGTGATTTTTGTAGATCCTTTCACTGTGCTGAAGTAATGATTCAGATCCGCTTTGAATTCATAGATCAAGGATTTGTGATTAGGCATTTGCAGATGTTCGAAATGGACTTGTTTGATTGCTTTCGCCTTGTACCCTAATATCGTTTTGGCCTCTTCAAGGATGTCAACTTCCTCGTCATCGTAAGTAATATTGTCAAAGGTTAGAAATCCCAAAACAAGGTCATCGATTGGTTTGTCGAAAGTTTGACTGAAATGATAGGATTTATCTGGCGTTTTCAATGTGGAAGCATCGGCCGGATCCCTTCCAACGATAGCTTCTAAAAGAATCGCAGAGTCTTCTACGGTCCTTGTCAATGGGCCGGCTGTATCTTGTAGATGCGATATCGGAATGATTCCCGTTCTTGAGACGAGTCCCAATGTCGGTTTGATAGCGACGATACTGTTGTTTTGTGCAGGGGCGGTCAGAGAACCATTGGTTTCGGTACCGATTGCGATCGGGATCAAATTGGCAGCGACTGCAACTGCAGATCCGGTAGAGGATCCCAGGGGATCGATTTTGTCACTGTATGGACATTTGACTTGTCCAAAGCGGCTTCCATACCCGGATGGCATATCATCAAAACTCATAAAATACGCGAACTCGCTCAAATTGGCTTTCCCCAAAAGGATCGCACCAGCTTTTTTCAATAAGGTTACAAGATGAGCATCGTATGGAGCAATGAAATCGGCTAATGCCAAAGATCCTGCAGTCGTATGCATTCCATCATGTGTATTGATATTGTCTTTGATAACCAAAGGAATCCCATGTAGAAGGGATCTTGGGCCATTGGTTTGTCTTTCTGCATCCAGTTCTCTTGCAATTTCATAGAGGTCTGGATTTATTTCCGCTATCGAATTCAATTTCGGTCCGTTGGAATCCAGTTTTTCGATTCTTTCCAAATACATTCGTACAAGATCCAAAGAAGTCCATTTTCCAAGTTCAAAACCCTCAGCAAGTTGCTTTATTGTGTATTCTTTCATTCTTTTACCACCCATTCAATATAGAATTCTTGTAAGAATGATTTCATGAACCGGACTCGTTCGTTTGCAAGTTCTCTAGCGAGATCAGTATTCATGAGATCTGGTAACTGAAACAGTTTCTGATAGAAATGTGCGATTGCAGAATCATCATCTTCTCTGCCTTTGTAAAGCGGTCTGTTTTTGAATCCCGAGTATGCAAAACACCTTGCGATGCCAATTGCACCAAGCGCATCCAAGCGATCAGCGTCCTGTACGATTTGGCCTTCCAAAGTTGTTACGGATTTTCCTTCCATATGACTCGAGAAAGACATGTTTGCGATAATTTCCATGATTTGATCTTTTTCCTTGATCTTGTTTTCTTCCAAGAAAGACAATGCTCTATTAGAATTTTCAGGAGCAATCTTGGGATCATCCAAATCATGCAATAACGCGGTTAATCCAACGATGAAATCATTTGCATGATATTCTTCAGATAATTTCTTTGCATGATAATAGACGCGAAATACATGTTCCGTATCATGTCCGGAGGAATCATCATCCAAAAAGGTTTTGATATATTCTTTTGCTTTCAAAATCAATTCTTCTTGAGTTCTATTCATCGTGATAACTTCCTGATAATTCGATATAGACCATGGCGTTATGATGGTTCGCTTCGATTTCTTGATCCGTCAATTCTCTCACGATTCTCATCGGATTGCCCATGACCAATGTTCTTGGTGGAATCACCTTTCCAGGTGGAACCAGAGTTCCGGCGGCGACCATTGCGTATTCACCGACCACTGCTTTATTCAATATCACAGAACCCATACCAATCAGGGCATGGTCTCCCACGGTTGCGGCATGAATGATTGCACTGTGTCCAACTGTAACATATTTGCCAATATGAGTTGGCAGATTGGTATCGGTATGAACCACTGCATTGTCTTGGATATTGGTTCCTTCGCCAATCGTAATACGGGCCATATCTCCTCTAACAGTTGCATTGAACCATACACTGGCCAAGGCTTCGATTGTAACCTCGCCGACGACTACACCGCTTGGAAGGATGATAGCATCTTTCGAAATAATTGGTTTTATGTTTTTATACATCGGTACCCTCCTGAAACACATATGGGATTTGTTGAATGAAATCAGTAGCGATGATTCCTGTGCTTGATTTATGGGATACTGCTAAATCAGAGGCTTTCGCGTGAATATAAACCGAGTCAATCATCGCTTCAAGAACGGGTTTGATTACGAGCTGAGAAGCTAAAATACCCGATAGGATATCTCCGCTGCCCGCTGTCGCCAAAGAGGTATTGAATACTTGAATGAAACGGACTTCATTTCCGGATGCAAGAATATTGCATGGACCTTTTAGCAAAACATGATATCCAAGTTTTGTTAACGTCATCAGATATTTCAAAGGATCCTTTTCGATTTCTTTGGAATCGATTTCCAGTAATCTGGATAATTCTCCAAGATGCGGAGTAAGAATGACGTTCGGACTTGATATCGGCTCTAGTTTGATATAGTCTAACCCTGTCGCATCCACAACTATCGGTTTATTGTTATCGTTCAGCAGTTTATGTAATGTTTCTTTGTAATGTTCGTTATGTTCGATACCCGGTCCAAACACAACAACCTTTGCCCTATGAAGGTAAGACTCCACTTCCTTTGCATCATGGATGATTAACTCTGGATAGAATTGTGTATACGGTTTATCGATTTTTGTTGTGAGGATTACTGAGATTCCCAATCCGGATCTCATTCCCGATATGGCGGCCATCTGAATGGACCCCATCATGGATGGATTCCCACCGATAAAAAGACCTAACCCATAGGTATACTTGTTCGATTGGTGCAATCGTTTTTGTTTCTTCAAACAGTGTTGCTTGAGATCAACAAGCTTCATAGATGCTTCTTCTTTGGTGACCAGACCAATATCGAGAACGCTTACCTCTCCATGATAATCCATCGCATTCTGAATCAGATTTCCAATCTTGTAGGCGCCTACAATTCCTGTGAAATTGGCGTGAACAGCTTTGTTCATAATCAATCCATTGTCCGGATGAACACCAGAAGGAATATCCACGGAATATACGATAGAATCCGATTGGTTCATATAATCAAACAATACGAGACGAAATCCTTGGACCGGTTTGGATAAGCCGATTCCAAAAATCCCTTCAATTAGGATATCGGCTTTAAATATCTTTTCCTGTACGCGCTCCAAAGCAACTTCGTCATCGATGATGTCTACTTTACCGACAGCGTCAAAATAGAAACGAAACGCATCGCTTGCTTTTTGCATATCACCGATCACAAAGACTTCGGAATGATATCCCATCTTATGAAGTTCAATCGCCATCACCAAGGCATCTCCACCATTGTTTCCAACGCCTGCTAAAACCAGGATCTCATGATCAAATCCCGGTTTTACTCGATGAAGGAAATCCTTTGTCAACATAAAACCCGCTCTTTGCATCAATTCGATTTCCGTCAGATTTTGATGAGTCATCGTCTTTTGTTCCAAAGCGCGAATCTCTTTTACTGTATAAACATCCATTTGGTCACCCCCGGATAAACAACCCAATCAATAGAATGATCCCGATATGAACAGGATAGAAGACATAGAAAAAATATTTGGTATTCCATTTCCCTTTTTTATGATTGTAAAAGGGAATAAACAAAAATGCGGCCAAAGAAAACCATTGCCACCACATATCTGCCGGATATCTTGCCCAATCTCCTTTTCCTACGTATTCAAGAAATGGAACCTGGATGAACAAGAGATTCAATCCAATCAAGAATAAAAATTGAGTTAATATATTTGGATACAATCCAAAGATTAGAATCATTAGAACTCCGTATCCAGCATAAGGGATATTGAGAACTATTGACAAAGCAACCACTAAAATCGAACTGAGTCTGATCCAGATATTATCATTCGATAACAACCACAATCCACCGAGTCCAAATACCAGCGGCCAAATCACATTGCCGGAGTTTGCACTGAATAGACTGAAGTTTTCTCCGCCAATGAGCCAGTATCCGATTAACACCAATTCAATTGCTGCCGCAAACACAAACAACCTCAAGAAATACTTCTTCAGGTCTCTTGTGTGTCGGAATCCCTCCACTATCATATAGGCAAATAGCACAAATGCAACCCTACCTATGCTTCTGAATACAAGATACAGAACAGTTTCAGAATCCAACAAATAAAAGCCGATATGATCCAAAACCATGGTAAATGCGGCTATGAATTTGATGGCATTACGATTCATCCTAGCTCCTAATGTTTATAGATTCAATTCGATTTCGACTGGGCAGTGGTCGCTGCCTTCGATATCGTTGCGAAGTTCCACTTCTACGATTTTATCTTGTATGCGCTCTGAAATCACAAAGTAATCGATTCTCCATCCGGAATTATTCGCTCTGGCATCGAAGCGATACGACCACCAGGTGTATTTTATAGTATCCGGATACAACACCCGATAGGTATCAACGAATCCGGCGTCAAGCAACGCTTGGAATTTCGTTCTCTCTTCGATCGTAAATCCCGGATTCTTGATATTTGTTTTCGGATTTTTCAGATCGATTTCTTTATGTGCGACATTCAGATCTCCACACAATACCACAGGCTTCACTTGATCCAGTCGTGATAGATAATCTCTGAAATTGTCTTCAAACTCCATCCGGTAGTCCAACCTTGCGAGTTCTGGTTGTGCATTTGGAACATAGACATCGACAAAATAGAAATCATCGAATTCCAAAGTGATGATTCTACCTTCATCGTTGTACCCCGCTCCATCAATGCCATACGTGACGTTGTTCGGTTCCTGTTTTGTCAATATCAAAGTTCCGGAATAGCCTTTCTTATCCGCTGAGTTCCAATATTCATGGTATCCGTTGATTTCAAATTCTTTTTGATCTTTCTGCATCTTCGTTTCCTGAATCGCAAAAATATCGGCACTGGACTCCTCCAAGTAATCAAAAAATCCTTTTTTTATCGCGGCTCTCAGTCCATTGACATTCCAAGTAACAAATTTCATAAAGCACCATCCTTCACTGTGTTTCTTTCATTATAACATACTATAATATGTTATATCGATTGGAAAGACTATTTTTGGATAACCATTTTACAAACACATGAAAAATCATTATAATAGAGATACAAGTAACCAAGGAGAATACTATGAAACCAACCAACCATCATGATCTCATGGCCAAAGCGGTCGATCGTGCAAGAAGTACGATGAATCAGGATATCGGGGGTCCTTTCGGCGCCCTTGTGATCGACAAGGATAACAATATCCTTGCCGTCGCATCCAATTCTGTATTGAAAGATCACGACCCGACTGCACATGCAGAGATGAATGCCATCCGTGAAGCCAGCAAAAAGCTCGGCACCCACGACTTGACAGGATGCACGTTGTATACGACATCCTACCCATGCCCGATGTGTCTTGGGGCAATCATCTGGTCCAATATCAAGAAAGTCTATTATGGCTGTACTGCGACAGACGCGGGTAACATCGGCTTTCGAGATGATTTCATCTATGATTTCATCAAAGACAACGCCAAAGATACTAATGTCCTCGATCTTGAGAATCAAGACAGAGATCACTGTTTGACTCTATTTGAAGAGTATCAGGAAAAAGAAAAAGAAATGTACTAAATAGAAAACATCCTCAATCAGAGGATGTTTTTTCTTTATCCTTATCAGAGGATGTTTTTCTTTATCCTCATCAGAGGATGTTTTTTTTATTGCAATCGAATATGATCGCGCTCGATATAGGTCAATATACCTTCTACTCTTGTGGATTCCATCAGCGAGATACGGTCTGCTTGAATCGTCAGTGGTTTGACTTGGATTCTCTCCAAATCCTGATCTGCAATCAAAGATACTTGTCTTCCAAGTGTGATATGAGGAGTATATTTGGATGTGGGTATCGATAATCCTAGTTCTCTTAGTTTGATCACGACCTGGTTGTATAAACTTTGAAGAGTATAGTTGTTCTTGACTCCTAAATAGACAATTTTCTTTGGTTTGTTTTTTTGAAACATACCAATATGACTTGTTTCGTATGAAAATGGTTTGATGATGATCTCCGAACATTTCTCTTTGATTCTCTGATACATCTCTTTGCTGGTTTCCCCGAGATAGAGTACCGTCAAATGCAAGTTGTCATAATCGGTGAAGTTTCCATCCTCACTGATTTCTTCCACTTCTTCTAAAACATCATAAATGGTGTCCTTGATTTCATAGGGAAACAAGAGCGCGATAAACAGTCTCATGGAATTATTTGTTACCCATAGTCATTGCCATAACTGCTTTGGCAGTATGAAGACGATTTTCAGCTTCTTGATAAACGATGGAATGAGGTCCATCGATAACAGAATCTTCCACTTCATTGCCGCGGTCAGCTGGTAACGCATGCATGTATTTGACTTCCGGACTTCCAAGCGCAATCATCTCTTCGGTGCACTTCCATCCACGATAGGATTCCAATAAATCGTCGACGACTGCATCACTTTGATTGTTGACCCAGGAACCCCAGTTCTTAGGAATCACGACATCTGCGCCTTGGAATGCTTCTTTCATATCATGAGTGATCCGGAAGGTTCCTCCACCATCCAGCGCGTTTTGTTTTGCTTGTTCGATTGCCCAGTCAGGAAGATCGTATCCTTCCGGATATGCTAAAGTGACATCCATTGCATATCTAGGGAACAACAAGATTTGCGTCAGCGGCACGGAAATCGGTTTTTTATGAGATGTGGCATATGCCCAAATGATTGAGACCTTGATGTGTTTCTTTTCACCGAATACTTCTTGGATTGTCATCAAATCGGCTAATCCTTGCATCGGATGATACAAGTCGTCTTGCAGACTCATGACCGGAACCGTTGAATGTTCCGCCATCTCTCTCAAATACTTGTTCCCAACACCCCAGAAGCAATTTCTGCAGGCAATACCATGCCCATAACTGGAAAGGATTGTAGCTGTATCTTTGGCGCTTTCCCCATGTGATATCTGCATTTTGGATGTGTCTAGAAATGTGGCATGTCCACCTAATTGAGCCAATCCGGCTTCCATGGAGTTTCTGGTTCTTGTACTTTGTTCGAAGAACATCAAGAATGCGGTTTTGTTCTTCAAATAAGTCGTGTCTTTGTTGCTATAGAATTCTTCTTTCAATTGCTTGGATACATCTAACAATGTATCGATTTGTTCTTTGCTCCACTCTTGAAGAGTGATAAAATGTTTTCCTTTGAATAATGGTTTCATATTTGTCTCCTATTTGATGTTTTCAACATACACGGAAGGGATTGCTGCGTACATCGCACATGCCTTCACGAGATGATCTTTGAATGTTTTTTCATTTGGTGCGTGAGCTTCCTCTTCTGCTCCTGGACCAAATCCGATGCAAGGAATGTTATAACGTCCCATGATCGATACTGCATTGGTTGAAAAAGTCCATTTGTCTACGATAGGCTTTTCTGCAAACAACTCCTGATAACTCTTGACTGTGGATTGACATACCACATGATCTTCTGGTAAAACCCAAGTAGGGAAGTAGGATTTCGTCGGATAGACTAGTCCTGTATAGGACGGACGACTGTACTCATACATCTCAACCGTAGCGTTGGCCGCTTTTACCGATGGAAGGTCTTCAATTTCTTTTAACGCTGACAGATAGGTTTCTCCATCTGTCAAACGTCTGTCAATGGAAATGCTGCAACCATCTGCGACTGCACATCTCGATGGTGAAGAGTAAAAGACTTCGCTGACTGTCAATGTTCCTTTCCCTAAGAAATCATTATCGAGAAGGTTTTTATGCAATTCTTGAAGTTCCAATAAAATCGGAGCCATTTTATAGATTGCATTATCTCCTCGTTCTGGGGCAGATCCATGACAGGAGATTCCTCCGGTAGAAACTTTGATTTCCATACGGCCGCGGTGGCCCCTGTATATTCTACATGATGTCGGTTCCGTGATAACCACGAATTCCGGTTTGATCTTATCTTCTTCAATGATGTATTGCCAGCACAATCCGTCACAATCTTCTTCTTGTACGGTTCCGGTGATTAATAAAGTATAATCATTCTCCAAACCAAGTTCTTTGATGATTTTACCTGCGTATACCATAGAAGCCATTCCGCCTTCTTGATCGCTACCACCTCTACCGAAGATTTGGTTTTCATCTTCATATCCTAGATATGGATCATACTTCCAATTCTTAATCTCTCCGATTCCTACAGTATCGATATGAGCATCCATCGCAATCAAATGAGAACCATGTCCGATGCGTCCGATAATATTCCCCATTGGATCAATGGTGATTTCATCGAAACCGACTTTTTCCATTTCTTCCTTGATGCGTTGAATGACTTCCTTCTCCTGACAGCTTTCGCTAGGAATCGCAATCATATCACGAAGAAACTTTGTCATATCCTGTTTGTATTCATTGGCTTTTGCCAAAATGGTTTTAAAATCGATATTCATGATTATTCCTCGCGATATTTCTTGATCAATTCATCATAATGATGAATTTTTTCATATTCATTGTCCCAAAAATCCATGGTTTTCATAGAATCCAAATATGCTTTGGAATATCCGAATTTCAACCAGTCTTTTTCTTTTTGGGCAAACAGTTTTTC
This sequence comes from Bacilli bacterium, assembly GCA_016935815.1. Taxonomy (GTDB): domain Bacteria; phylum Bacillota_I; class Bacilli_A; order Izemoplasmatales; family Hujiaoplasmataceae; genus 4572-104. The sequence goes on from JAFGQH010000062.1 coordinate 13,579, forward strand.
TTTTTGAGTTTCGGAACGATAATCGGCGATATCTTCGATTCCGACTTTATGGAACACGTCTTTGAACCATCTTCTCAATACGAAGTCTTCGGTTTCCAAATATCTTCGTTCCATATCTTGAATCACGGAATCATAGCGGTCGAATCCATCGGTAGCGATGGTCACAACATTGTCATCTGGACCTAGTCTCAAATATTTAGCCATTTTGATGGCTCCTTGGATATTACAGATGGTAGAAACACCAAACAAATCCTTCATTCCTTCTGCCACATCTCTTGGGATACCATTCTCTACCAAAACATCGGTTCCGTCATGAATGACTTTCAATCCTCTGACGGAATCTTCGTCTTTGATAAGAGTCACATAATCCGTGTTCAAAACGTTGTGGATCAACGTACACATTTTGTCTCCAATACCTTCAATGCGATGTTGACCTCTTCCACCGTTGGTCAAGGTGCTGCATTCGTACGGTTCCAAAGCAACGATTTTCGCTTCCGGGAATGCTTTCTTGATTTGGTCTCCGGCTCCCAATGTTCCGGCGGATCCAGGTGCGGATACGAAAGCCGCTACACGACTGTTACCGATTCCCTGGACTGCTTCGATACAGGATGTTCCTGTTACATGGCGGTGGAAACGATAGTTTGGCAGCAACTCAAATTGTGCCAAGGAACGGTTTTTTGGATCTTCTTTCAGTTCGAATGTGCGTTCCAATGTCAAAATCACATCGGATTCGGTTCCTGGGGTCAAATCCAGTTTCGCTCCATATCTTTGAATGCGTTCGTAACGTTCTTTGCTCATGTTGTCCGGCATGATGACGATTGCATCGTATTTCATCAGATTACAGATATAGGATACACCAATACCGAAATTACCGGTGGATGGTCCTAGAATTGTGTGTTGTCCGGGCACGATGGTTTGATCCACGCATCCTTCGATTAAAGTGGAATACGCTGGACCGACTTTATGGGATCCGGATGGAAAATACTTTCCGAGCAAAACGACGATATTGCATTCGACTCCCGTCAACTCTTTCGGTAATACGATTTTGTTCACCTTGTTGGATTCGTCTTTCCAAGTGATGTTGAACAGGTTGATCGGATCGAGTTCGTCCGACTTTGCTTTTAGCGCTTTGGCTCTGATGCTTGGATCTACAATACTTGGATGTAACATTTCCTCGTATGTAGGTCCGAATGGAATTTTACTCATGATGTTTGTCTCCTTCATTCTCTTTCATATACTCTATCAATTGTTTCAGATCAGGTTTGAGTTCCACCCAATCTTTGATTGTCTTCATTGCGGATGCTTGATCCTTGAGTCCGTTCCCGGTAATGATGATCGTAACGGATTCTTTGTCTTTGATGATGTTTTCTTTTCTTGCTTTGATGTAGCCTGATACCGATGCAGCGGCTGCTGGTTCGGCAAAGATTCCTTCCGAGGAAGCGAGTTCTTTCATCGCATCCAAGATGGAATTGTCTGATACTTTAAGATAAGTTCCCTTGGATTTGCGAATGGCATTCATGCCTTTGACCGGGTTTCTTGGGATACCGACGGCGATACTGTCCGCAATCGTATTCTCCTCCGCTTCTTCCAGCGCGTGATGATCACAGAATGCATCTACAAAAGGACTACACCCTTCACTTTGGATTCCCAGGATTTTTGGGATACGAGCAATCATTCCGACTTTATATAAGTCATAGAACCCTTTATACACTCCCCCGACGGTACAACCGTCTCCAACTGATACGATGACCCAGTCGGTTGGTTTGAATTCGAGTTGTTCGGCAATCTCCAACGCCACTGTTTTCTTGCCTTCGACCAAATGTGGATTGATTGCGGCATTGCGATTGTACCAACCATAATGGTCAATAGCGGCTTTACTGAGGTTGAATGTGGCTTTGTAATCCCCCTTGACTTTGATCAAGGTTGCGCCATACATCTTCAATTGCAACAGCTTACCAAGCGGTGCTCTTTCAGGAACAAATATCACTGTCTTTAATCCCATTTTAGCGGCGTTTCCCGCAAGACTGGAAGCGGCATTTCCGGTAGAAGAACAGGAGATTGTTTCCAATCCAAGTTCTTTCGCTTTTACACAGGCGATAATGCTCGCTCTGTCTTTCAGTGATTGCGTTGGATTCAATCCGTCATCTTTGATATATAGTTGGTTCGTCTTATATTTCTTACCAAGATTCTTGGCAAGATATAGTGGAGTCCATCCGACACTTAAGGTTTCATTGGTGTAAGTCTTTTCGACTGTCAGGAATGGCAGATATCTCCAAATGTTCTGTTGTCTATTGTTTTGAAAGTACTCTTTGTTCACGACCTTCTTGATTTCATCATAATCGAATTCGATATCCAAGATACCGGATTCACCACAAGTCGGACAAGTCATCAAGTCGAGATCTTTATGATAGGCTTGGCCACACAAAGTGCAGCGGTATTGTTTGATGTATGTCATTGATCCTCACCCGCTTCCAGGGGAATCAGTTTGAAGCGTCTGACATCAAACAATCCTTTGTCCGTGCATTTCAAATCGGGGATGACAGGCAAAGATAAAAAGGCGAGAACTAAGAATGGATCATCGATCTCTTTGGCAACCCCAAGCTGTCTTGCTCGTTTTTCCATATGTTCCAATTTCTCTTTGACAAATTCTCCGGATTTGTCGGTCATCAGACCGGCAACTTCCAAAGGCAGTGCATCATAGACTTTGCCTTGCTCGACCAAAACGATTCCGCCATTGATTTCTTTGATCGCTTTCAAGGCAACTCTGATATCCATCTCATTATCACCCACTACGATTACGTTATGTGAATCATGCGCAACACTGAGTGCGATGGCAGCGTGCTTCAATCCATACCCCGATAACAATGCTTTGCCGATATTACCGGTATTGTGATGTCGTTCGACCACAAAGAGTTTCAATAAATCTCTGTTTTCATCCAAGATCACATCTCCGTCAACAAGCGTAACTTGTTCGACGTGTCGTCTTGTGGTGACATTGTTTTTGACCAATTGGATGACATTCACAAAACCACTTTTCAAATGATATTTGTACTCGAAGTCGTCCGGATTGAAATGAATCGTATTGTGAACCAAAGCATTATCGATTTTCTTTGCTTCAAACAACGGTTGATGATCTTTCGCTACGAGTTTGCCTTTTTTGTATACGAATTCCGGGTCAATATGGAAGAGATCTTTGAACAACACAAAATCGGCATAGTATCCAGGTGCGATGGCGCCATGTTGCCGCAATCCATAACATTCTGCAACATTGATGGTTGCCATCTGAATCGCAGAGATCGGATCCAGCCCTTCCTTGATGGCGATATTGATATTGTTGTTGATGTGTCCAACCGAAAGAATATCCGATGGATGCAAGTCATCGCTGCAGAATAACAGGCGATGCAAATAGGCGTCTCTCACTCCCGGTAGGAGATCCAGAACGTTTCTGGTTTGCGATCCTTCCCGTAAATGAATGTACATCCCGCGTTTGATCTTGTCGACCAATTCTTCTGCATGCGTACATTCATGATCGGTCTTGACTCCGGCTAAAACATATGCATTCAAATCATTACCAAATACCGATGGAGCGTGTCCATCGATAAATCGATCACTGTACGCATCCAGTTTGTTATGAACTTCCGTATCACCATTGATGACTCCCGGATAATTCATCATTTCCCCTAATCCAAGCACGGTAGGATAGTCTTTCATTTCTTTGATTTCTTGGGATCCAAGCGTCGCTCCGCTGGTTTCAAAATTCGTTGCCGGAACACAGGATGGAATCATCATGAAGACATCTAATGGGACTTCTTTGGCTGATGCTATCATATACTCAATTCCTGTCTTACCGCAAACATTGGCGATTTCATGGCTATCGGCGATGACTGTGGTTGTCCCATTTGGCATGACTAGTCTGGCATATTCGCCTGGAGTAGTCATGGAGGATTCGATATGAACATGTCCGTCCAAAAATCCGGGTGATACATAATAGTCTTTACAATCGACTTCTTGTTTTCCTTTGTAATTTCCCGTACCTAAAATGATGCCATTTGCAATGGCAATATCTTCGGTTTCAATCGTTTTGGTAAATACGTTGATTACTTTGCAGTTCTTAAGAACCAGATCGGCAGGTGTTTCTCCTCTTGCTTGTTTGATTAAATCCCGATTCAAACTATCACTCCTATAATGTGACTATAAAATCTCTCAGTAGATTCAGACTGACTTGCTTCCGATATGCTTTATTCGATCTTTGATCATCGATTGGTCTGATAAAGTTCTGATAAGCACCCACGATATCATCGACGCTCTGTTTGAGTTCCTCTACTGTTTTTGTAATGTAATTGCATTCGATTTCCGGATGGCGAACGACCGTAATATTGACCGAACCAAACGCAAAACGAAGATCGGTTATTTTATTGTCCTGAATGGTAATGGCCCCGGCAAAGGATAGTTTGCTGATGGCATCACTTCTTCTTGGTCCGACTTTTTTGAAAATCGCTTTGGTGAATTCAACCTTATCCAAGATGATCTTGGTAATCAATTCATTCGGTTTTAAGGCAATCTTTCTGACTCCCGTGATGAATTCTTTGATATCGACCGTCCGTGTTCCCTCAATCGATTGAATTTCCAATGCAGCGTTCATCAAGTACAGCGGAACCAAAGAATCACCGGCAGGAGATGCATTGCCAATATTCCCACCCAAAGTACCCGAATGGCGAATTGCAGGAGATGCCATCTCGATGATGGTATCCTTCAGTAATTTAGGCGTTGCTGGATGTTCCAAGATTGATTCTAAAGGTTCACAAGCACCGATTCGAATGTATTCGTCGTCTTCTGTAATCCCTTGAAGTTCTGGTATATTTGCAATATACAGGACATCTTGCTTGAAATCAATCGGCAAGGTTTTGAGATTATGATGTTGGACCAACATATCGGTCCCACCGGCAACGATTCGCAAATTGTGCTCGTTCAATAATTCCAATGCTTCTTTGAGAGTGGTCGGTAAATATCCGTTTACCATTTGCCATCACCGTCTTTCATAGCGCGTTTGATTGCTTTGATGATCATGTTGTAACCGGTACAACGGCAAAGATTTCCGGAGAGACCGATTTTGATTTCTTCATCGGTAGGATTCGGATTTTTGTGTAATAAACTCTCAGATGCAATCATCATACCCGGTGTACAGAATCCGCATTGTACGGCTCCTTCTTCTTCAAAAGCCTCTCTCAGGACTTGATACCTCGAAGTTGTTGAATATCCTTCGATCGTAACGATATCTTTATTCATGACATTGGCAATCGGAACACTACAGGAATTGACGATCTCATGATCTAGCAATACGGCACAAGCGCCGCATTCTCCTTCACCGCAGCCTTCTTTGACGCCAGTCAAAGAGAAGTCTTCTCGAAGAACATCAAGCAATCTACGATTCAAATCGGTTTCCAAAGAAACTGGTTTTCCATTCAGTTGAAATTTGATTTTAGCCATTGTTCACCAACTCCATTAAATATTCCGGTGTCGCTGGAATTTTTGTAATTCTTTGTTTGACAGCTTGTTCGATTGCTTGAGCGACTGCTGGTGCTCCTCCAACCAAAGTAAGTTCTCCAACCCCTTTGGCTCCATAAGGACCGTAGGCATATGGATTTTCATATAATACGGTTTCCATGGTTGGTGCGTCCATTGCGGTCGGAATGATATAATCTGTCATATTTTTTTGCTTGAGAACCCCAGATTCGTGTCTCATGACCTCAAGGTAACCATAAGCCACACCTTGAGCTAAGCCTCCATCGGCTTGTCCCAAAACGATTCGTTCGTCAATGGCTTTTCCTACATCGTATACGGACCAAGCGTGCAATACGGACACTTGATAAGTCACCGGATCCACTTCGACTTCGAGAATATTGATTCCCCAAGAATAGGCCGGATAGGCATCCCCTTGGAAGGTTTCTTCGTCGAATTTGATATAGGATGGTTGTTCATATTGTTTTTCTACAGTGAAGCTGGTTTCTTGCCAGCGTTCTTTCATTGTTTTCGCCGCTCTTGCGACAAGACCTCCGACGATCATCATCGTTCTGGAGGCAACGGTTGGTCCTGAATCCGGAACTTTGTCGGTATCCGGAAAATCGAAGACGACTTGTTGGATTGGGATCTCAAGTATCTGAGAAACCACTTTTCGTAATGTGGTACGAATCCCTTGGCCCATATCCACTGCAGCGACCAAGATTTGTACGGTTCCGTCTTTTTCTTTGTGCAAACGAACTTTCGCTTTGATGATATTGGCTTCTCCGGAACCGGTGAATCCACAGCCGTGGAAAAACCAACTCATACCGATTCCACGATTGGACTTCGGGTCATCATATAGTTTTCTCTTCGCTTTGAAATCAGAGATCTCCATCGCTTTTTCGATCATTTCATCCATGATGATCGGATCGCGGAAGGTCCCGTTTGTCGAAGTATGGTCTCCTTGCTTTGCCAAGTGATTGTGGCGGAATGTAACCGGATCAACACCTAAATCCAATGCGATGTGTTCCATGAACATCTCGATCGCAAAATACATCTGCGGTGCGCCAAACCCTCGAAACGCTCCGTTTGGTACTGTATTGGTTCGGAAGACATCGCCACTAACATCGAGATGATCAATCGTGTACGCTCCGGTACAGGCAATCAAGGCTCTGGATAAGACAACTCCAGACAATCCTGTATTGGCTCCACCATCGATTCCAACATTGGTTCTGATGCTTTGGATGTGATTCGATTCATCCAATGCCGCTTCAAAATGAATCTTGGCTGGATGCCGCTTTGTGGTGACCAACATATCTTCTTCTCGGTCATACATCATCGAGATCGGTTGTTTGATTTTTCGTAAGGCAACTGCCAACTGACAAGCCATCAAGGATGGGAATTCTTCTTTTCCACCAAAGGCTCCCCCGATGGATGGTTGAATGACACGAACTTGATCCTCTGTCGTTCCCAATGCTTGGATGACTGCGTTTTTCACATAATAAGGGCATTGAATGGATCCAACCAAAGTAACTTTTTCATCTTCGGTATACCCGACGAATCCTTGAGGTTCGATATAGGCCTGTTCCTGATATCCGGTTTCATAATCATATTGGATGATGCGGTTTGCCTTAGTGAACGGTTTGGAACCATCGCCTTTCTCAAAATGATAATGTATCACAGAATCCACCCATTCAAAAACTGGGGTGGTTTCTTCATATTCGATTTGTACTTGATTCACAAGTTCCTTTACCTTTGCTTTGTCGGGACCGACAATCAAAAGAATCGGTTCGTGAAGATAGGTTACTTCCGTTTTTGGAAAAATCGGTTGATCTTCTAAGATGATCTTGACCACATTCTTACCGGGAACATCGGATGCATCCACAGAATAGTATCCATTCGGTAAATCTGGGAGAATGATGTTCTTGATGATTCCGGAAGGAATGCGACTTCGAACGGTCAAGGCATGGAGAATATGGTCGAATTTCAGATCGGCTACATATTTCGCCTGTCCAGAGATTTTCTCGGCGGCATCTGTCTTGCGAATCGATTTACTAATGTCTGACATGCATTTCCTCCTTATTCAAAACGGATTGCTTTGGTTGGGCATTTGGCGATACAAAGCCCGCATTCAAAACACTTGTCTGAATCGAAGATGATCTTGTCTTTGAATTCAATCGCGAAATATGGACAAATTCGTTCACAAAGTCTACATTTCGTACACTTTTCTTCGATCAACACCGGCGTGCTCTGTTTGTAAACCACATCTTTCGTCAGATTGGTTTGAATCACTTCTTCAATGCTGTGGAACCCATGTTTTTCCAAAGCTTTCGGTAGGTCGGCTATAATTTTGGAGTAGAGATTCTTTCCCCTAAGCAGTGCTGCAGAAAGCATCTGCACTGCACTTGCCCCCGCGAGTAAAAACTCCAATACGTCATCCGCCGTGGCAATTCCACCAACCCCGATAACTGTCAATTCCGGTTCTGCTTGTTTGATTTTATAAACCGTTGCCAAAGCAATCGGTTTGATTGCCGGACCACTCGTCCAGACAAATCCTTTGTCATTGTTATAGATGGAAGCGCGTTTGTCCAAATCGATTTTCATGGTCGGGCCAAGCGAATTGATCGCAACAACCCCATTCGCTCCCGCTTCCTTTATGGCTTTCGCAAATCCTTCAGGATTTGGGATATGCGGACTGATTTTCATATAGATTGGTTTACGGGTATTGCGTCTGATTGCACGGACGGTTTCTTGAATTTGTGACAAGTCCGTACCGACATAATGAGTGGAGATCTCAAACGCATCCGCGTATTGATCCACTTTTGGTACCAAGAATTCCATGTCTTCTTTGGAATATCCAAGTGACACGATCAAAGGTCTGTCTTTGGTTTTATGAAATTTCGGTAAAAAATCATCCAACCAAGTTTGGTAAGAATGCTCACTCCAAAGTTCGGAGTTCATAATGAATTGGTTGTCTCCGTAAATACAAGGTTTTGGAATCTGTGGTGCTGCGACAGAAATGGTTTTGGTTACGATTCCACCGCATCCTTCTTCTACAAGATATTGTAGTTTTTCCAAGTCCCCGTTCAAAGGACCTGCGGCTGGCATCAGGGGATTTTCAAATGTCATTCCGTCAAAACTAGTCTTTAAATTCAAGATTCATCCCTTCTTTCTCTATTGTTTCCCAGCAGTCTTTCGCGACTTCTTTCGCTTGTTTCTGCCATTCATTCCATTTGATTGGTTGTTGATAATCTGCGATTTTTCGAACCCCATTCACAAATACGTTTTTCGGTCTTAGGTTTGGATAAAGACCAAAGAACAGATGCCCGAATACATTGGATTCGTTTAGCGGGGTTGATTCTTGATATGGTACGGTGATCAAGTCCGCAACATATCCTGTTTCCAAACGTCCGAGTTTGATTTGCAGTTGCTTTCCCGCAAACTCATAGCTCTGAATGATTGCATTTTTAATCGATGCAAGTGAAAATCCGACTGGATTTTTAGAGATCAAATGTGCGGTATAATAGGCATTCAAATATTCGATCGGCATTGAAGAAATCAAGCCATCATTGCCAATGAACCAATCGATTCCTTTGGATTCGATCATCGAAAGATTCGGCAAGCCTACTGCGTTGTTCATATTCGAAGTTGTATTGATTGCTATTTTGCAGCCTCGCTTTCGGATCAAATCCAGTTCTGATTCCTGGACATTGGCACAATGGACTAAAATGCTGTTTTCATTGAGAAGTTGATGGCGATCCAATCGTTCCACGATCGTTTCTTGGAATTGTTCTTTGGTCCAATCTTCATCCATCTGGCTCTCTGCTACATGGATATGGATTCCTGCTTGATTCAAGTTCTTTCTAACGTTCTTTAACGTCTTTTCACTCAATGTAAACGAGGCATGAAGGCCAAACAACCCGGCCGCCATTGGGCCGTGATGATTTTGAATAAAGGATACATTTTCGGCGATTGCTTCATCCATATTGAAGCGGTCACTCGTCTCAAATGCCAGAATAGCTCTTGCACCAAGATCTTCACAAAGCGCAGTGCGGATGGTTTCCAAAGATCCTTTGATTTGTCCACTGGCGTGATGATCGATGAAGGTAGTGGTTCCGGTTGCCATTTGATCGATCCCAAAGGACAATGCGGAATAGCGAATCCGGTTCAAATCCAAGAAATGGTCCAGTTTCCACCAAAGTTGTTCGAGAATATCTCGGAAATTCTTGGGATCATATGGTACTGTCATCCCTCTGGCAAAAGCAGAATACAAGTGAGTGTGTCCGCTGACAAAACCAGGCAAAACAAGTTGCCCTGAGACATCGATGATTTCATCCAAACCACTCGATTGGAACGAGTCCATCGGTCCAATTTCCTGAATTACTGAATCAAAACGGATGAACACATCTTCTCTTAAGTTGTGGTAATCATAGGTTCTGGCATGAATCAATGCCTTCATCATTACACCTCAAATCTTGGTTCCCAAATAATATTGGAAATTCATATTTCGAACAAGGAATTTCCCGCGATGAATGGTATGAATCACGCGTCCTTTGCGAAGACATCCCTTGTACACGGAGTAATCGGTAAATCCATGGAAATCATCAATTGTATTTTCCATCAGATCATACACGAACAAATTCGCGCGTTTACCAACTTCAATGCTTCCTCTGTCTTTCATATTGTAAAGCGTGTAGAGGTTCTTTGACATCTTATCGATTGTTTTCTTCTCAAACAATTTATACATCAAGTCGAAGGAATATTCGATTCCTCCGATTCCTAGAGGAATATCTTTCAATAAATAATGATTCTTGTCATCGACAAAGAATGCACAGTGATCCGTTCCTATCGCATAGATGTCATCGAAATGATCTCTCAATTTACACATCTCGTTCTTGCTTCTAAGTGGTGGTGCGAGTGTATACAGATATCCATCATCTTTCTGGACTTCATCGGAAGTCAATGTGAAATAATGCGGACAACTCTCGACAAAGAATCGTTTATTTAGGATATCACCATATTGATCCTTCAGTTTTTCAATCGTATAACCGGAAGAGAGATGGACCATATAGAGATATCCCCCATAGTCTCTTACATAAGATGCGAGTTTCAATGCTTCTTTGGTTTCCGAAATATTCGGTCTCGAGCGATTGAGATCTCTAAAAGTGAATTCGTCGTCCAAGGTGATGAGGTCATCGTTCTCGATATGGGCCAAAAGCAAGAAATGATGCTTTTCAGACAGTTTTAGTAATTCGATGATATCTTCATCATAGGTTCTTCTTCCGGAATCGGAATAAGTGGTGAACAATTTCAAGGAATGCATTCCCAGTTCTTTCATCTTGAGAACGAATTCTTCCAGATCGCATTTGGGATTTTTGATGGTCGCGTGGAATTGATAATCCACACAGCAGTTTTTTGCCTCGGTCATACGCAGATCATATGCCGCTTGTAGGTCTTCTATGTTATCCACTGGATTCAAAAAATCGATGATGGTAGTCACACCACCAAACGCCGCTTGAATCGATCCGGCAAGGAAATCGTCTCTGGAACGGATTCGCCCGAGATCCAGGTTGAAATGCACATGCGGATCTATGAGCGCCGGCAACACCAAAGAATCCGAAACATTGATAGAATCCTTTGCTTCGAGCAATTCCTTGGAGATTTCTTTTATGGTATCTCCCTGGATATAGATATTTGTTTTTTCAAACACTCCATTTCTGTATACGGAGCCATTCAAAATCCTGAGATCGTACATGGTATCACCCACTTATGATTTGATAGTCCTGAATTTGATAATGATTTAGTATCGGTTCCACCAGGTCTTCTCTGACTGAGAGATATAGGTCTAGTCCCGATTTTATTGCTGCTCTGATATGGAAATCGAACCCTTGATTTTCAAGTTCCAATTTCCCAACTTCGTCGAAATAAAGAGGTGTAGTGCATTCCGAAATCCATAATTGATAGTATCGATCGACTTCTCTTTGCGCTTCTTCTATGATAAGATACGGGCCGATCCGTTCTGAAAAACTCATGGATTCCGTCAAGCCTTCCAGCTGTCTCTCATGAATCATGAAAGGAAACTCAATCTCCTCTTTCAGAACATATGCATTGAATCCGAATACATCGGATCCAATCATATATTTCTTGGATAAAATTCCGTTACCAATCGGTTGTCTTTGATAAAGTTCCAGCATTCTTGTGGTTTTGCCGGAATTCATCTTACCAGTAACGATATTTACCACTGTAAACACTCCTCATATGGGAATGATTTTCTTTTCCATGAGAAACTGCCAAGATTTCCGATGTGATCGAAATCGCGATTTCTTCCGGACTGTTTCCGCCCAGGTCGAGTCCTACTGGTGCGTAGAAATAGGATAGATCGATCTCTTTTCCATGTTCCTGATACGTCGCATCCAAATAGGCTTCCAATTTCTCGGGTGAACACAACATTCCCAAATATTTCGGTTTGATTCCAAGTTCGATAATTTTGTTGATGACATGATAATCGTATTTATGACTCGGAGTACAAACAACGATGAAACTGTTCGGTTTCAAACCCTCTTCTTCGATGAAACCGACAAAGGATTGGTGTACCAATCGGTCGGCACCTTGGAAGGTCTCAATGACCTCTTTTCTATCGTCAATCACGCTGACATGAAACGGCATCGTCTTCAAAACATTGGAAAGTGCCTGACCGACATGACCAGCTCCGAAGATATAAATGCTTTCTTTTGGCCCATTGTACTCGTAATATAATGTTACTTTTCCTCCGCAAGCCATAGGTAAAGTCGTGGACTCGGGAATGATTTTCCCTTCATCCAACAGATAGGTCTCCAAAAGGTTGGCTCTTTGTTCAAGTAGTTTTTTTGCTTTGTTGATGGCATAGTATTCCAAAGCACCCCCGCCCACGGTTCCGGTGCTTTTTCCATCTTCAGTGACAATCATCTTCTTGCCGACCTCGACTGGACCACTTCCCTCTTTGGCGACGGCTGTCACCAACATCAGGTTGATGTTTTTCTTTCGCAATGTTGTCAATAGGTCATAGATTTCCATGGATTACTCCGCGATTAGATAAAATATGTGATGACCAATGCTACTAAAAAAGTAGCTGCGGCGAAAACCGGTTTGAATCTGCTTATCATTGCTTTGGTTGTGAATGTCTTGGTAATAAAATCGTTTAAATATAGGAATCCTAATCCGAGTGCTGCACTTCCAAGCATGTATAATCCGAAGAATTCCAGATATTGTGCTGTTGAGCTTAGATACGTCACACCTTGAACAGTCATATAGGCATAGAACAAAAGTCTCCAAGATAAACTTGCCATGACGAATCCACCCACACGACTCCAGAGGTCTTTCTTGTCAATCAGAGTAATGACGATGAACACTCCTAATGCTTCCATCATAATGGAAAGCATCGGATTGATGACTTTGAATACCGAAAGGTTTGGTAGGAAAAAGTCAATTGCCTTGATGGCTGAAGCCACGAATGCGATATAGATCAATGAAAGTCTGGAATTCGTCTTTTTGTATGCTTTATACAAAATTAGCCCTGCAAATGAGAACAAGACTGCCCCAGATGTATATAGACTGATTCCGGGTATCATATGCAAAGCCCATCCTAATGTTGCTTCAATGATTCCCCAAACGCTTCCGTAGAATACGATGGTAGTTAAGGTCTGTAGTTTTTGTTTCATGTTAATTTGTCTCCTTTTCTTTCAATGCTAAGAGTATTTTTTCTGGTGTGATCGGAAGTTCTTTGATTCGAATCCCAAGTGCGTTGTATACGGCATTCGCAAACGCAGCCGGAGGTGTATCGATTCCGATCTCACCAACGGATTTCGCTCCGAATGGTCCGCTTTCTTCATAGGAATCCACAAAGACCGTCGTCAATTTGTTGATATCAAGTCTTGTAGGAATCTTATAGTTTAGAAAACTGTTGGAAATCAGTTTTCCGGTTTGAGAATATTTGACATCTTCGAATATCGCCATTCCCAATCCCTGTACGATGGCTCCATTGACTTGGCCTTCTGCCAATTTTGGATTAATCGTGGTTCCGCAATCGACAACGGAAACGTAATCGACAATGTCGATTTCTCCGGTTTCTTTGTCGATATCGATTTCAATGAATCCTGCCATAAATGGAGGTGGCGACTTGTGTCCTACATAACTTGAGGTCACCGATAACTGTTTTTGGTCTTCGGAATATGTAATTTGATTGGACAAATCGACAAGCGAAATCGATTCTTCTTTTTCGTTTTGGAATGTGACTCCGTCAAACTCAATTTGCTCCTCGGTTGTTTTAAGAATACGGGCGGCTTCTTTGATCAAAGCTGCTTTCATCTGCTTAGCGGCTTTCCATACAGCGTTACCGGATACATATGTTGTACTGGATGCATAGGCACCGACATCAAATGGTGTTAAGTCCGTATCTGAAGAATAAACGATCATTTTGTCGATGGTAGTCATGAGTTCTTCAGCTGCGATTTGTGCTAATACGGTATCGCTACCTTGACCGATATCGGTCGCACCAATCAGCAGATTATAAAATCCGTCATCATTGAGTTTGATGGTAGCACTACCCATATCGATAAATGGAATTCCACTTCCTTGCATGGCGATTGCCATACCAACTGATTTGACTTTATCTCCCATATCGATTCTTGGATATTTTTTGTACCAATCGATCAACCGAGCCCCTGTTTCGACACACTCTTCAAGTTTACAAGTGTCCATATCCATTGCAGTTCCTTCCGTACCCTCACCCATAATCGCAAAAATCGGTGAAGTTTCGGTTTCTTTCATCATATTCTTTTGACGAAATTCGATCGGATCCATTCCCAGTTTTTCACAGAGCATATCAATTGCGGATTCTAATCCGAAATTGCCTTGAATCGCTCCATACCCTCGGAACGCTCCGGCAGGTGTATGGTTGGTATAGACGACGTCTCCATAGAAACGAACTGATTTCACTTTATTATATAGCGGCAACACTTTCGATCCTACAACCATAAAAACTGTAAGAGCGTGTTCTCCGTAAGCTCCCGTATCGGATAGCACTTTGAAATCAATCGCTTCTAAGATACCATCCTTGGTCGCCCCCAAGCGTACATCCATACGCATAGGATGTCTTGTATAGGACGATTCAAATACTTCTTTTCTAGTATAGATCATCTTGGATGGTTTTCCGGTCTTATAGGTAACCAAGGAGACCAACATCTCTCCATGAATCGCTTGTTTTCCACCAAATCCACCACCAACACGCGGTTTGATTACGCGGATTTTGGATAGCGGGATACCCAATCCTTGAGAAATGATTCTTCTGACATGGTATGGGGTTTGCGTCGCAGAATAGAGAATCAAACGTTCTTGATAATCGATTCTGGCGTTGACTGTATGTGGTTCCATCATCGCATGTGCTTGCGCTTGCGTGAAGAAAGTTTCTTCAATGACTACATCGGATTTCTTCAATACATTTTCGATATCTCCGACATGCATTTCATAACTCGCGGCGATGTTTCGTTTCGGCTCAAAGCCGATCGGAAACATCTCATGGATTTCCGGTTCCGGATGAAGAATGATTTCGTTATCTACGGCTTCCTCAAAATTGAGTATTGGCGTTAATACTTGATATTGCACTTGAATCAATTCCAAGGCTTTATCGCAGGTTTCCGGTGAATCCGCAGCAACCGCCAATACCTCGTCTCCGACATAACGGACATATTCATCCAAAACAAATTTATCGTGTGGAGAAGGTTCCGGGTATCCTTGACCTGCTCTTGTGAATGGAATTCTTGGAACATCGTTGTGAGTGATGACCATTTCCACTCCAGGAAGCTGTTTCGCAGCTTCACAATCGATGGATACGATTCTTGCATATGCATGCGGAGATCGCAATACTTTGATGAACAGGGAATGTTTGTCTGAAAAGTCATCGGTGAAAGCATGTCTGCCTTTCATGACTCCGAGCCCGTCAACAGACGGAATCTTGTGATTGACAACCTTCATCATTCATCACCCAAATATTTCATGATCGCACGTTCTTGTTGGATATATCCTGTACAACGACAGAGATTTCCGACAAGATATTCTCTGACTTCAGCTTCTGTCGGTTGGAACAAATCGTTCTTCATTGCATATACGGTAAGAGCAAGCGAGGGATTGCAATAGCCGCATTGATCAGCGCCTTCGTCCCCAAAATGACGTCCTAACTTTTCCGCTTCGGCTTGGATTCCTTCCACCGTGATGATGGATTTTCCTTCTACACTGGCTGTCAATACGGAACAAGAGGGAACGGGTTTCCCATTCAATAAGACAGTGCAGACACCACAACTGGTGTTATCGCAACCGCGTCTTACGCTGAGGTAGTTATAAGCTCTCAGGGTATCGAGTAAATAATCTCCTGGTTCGCAGACAAAGGTTTTTGTTTCTTGATTGACAATGACATTAACCAACATGTTCGCTCACACTCCTTATTCCTCGTTTGAGATAGGTTTTAATCAATTCGATCCGGTACTCTTTGGATCCTCTTTGATTCTTGGATACTTTGATTTCATCCAATGCCATATTCACTGCAGTTTGAATGATTTCATCATTGAGTTCTTTGTATT
The DNA here is from genome assembly GCA_016935815.1 of Bacilli bacterium. GTDB lineage: Bacteria > Bacillota_I > Bacilli_A > Izemoplasmatales > Hujiaoplasmataceae > 4572-104. The sequence goes on from JAFGQH010000062.1 coordinate 29,688, forward strand.
GATCCAAATAATTGGCCGCCTCGATCGCAAGACTCGCAATAAATGGAGTCGCTCCAACAGCGATTCTCCAGGAATCCGCTGTTTTGGACAAAGCGAGGTTCACAATCGCAAAATCAAGTGCGGTTATCGCAACTTTGCGGAAATATCCGGCTTCTGCTTTTCTTGAGATTCGAATGCCTAGAAGCAAATCGGGATCGTGGTTGGGATGGCTCAGGAAATCTGCGAAGGAAACCTCTCCACTTTTATAAAAAACCAATGATGCATCCAGAACCAAGAGCGCAGGATAAATATCTGAAAATGCAAGTCTTGCCATCACAGATCCACCAATCGTCGCAATATTGCGAATATTGATACCCATGATGTTATGACATGCCAAAGACAGAATCCCCGAGCAAGTGTTCAAAATGTTTTCATTGGTTTCGATTTCTCTTAAAGTGACCATAGACCCGATTTCTATCATCTCTTCTGTCGCCACGATCTTGTTCAGATCCAAGCCCTCCAAGGAGATCAGTTTTGAAGCTGACTTTTTGGTCAACTTCATCCACGCTCCTCCTGCGATAATGAGGTTTTTCTTGTCTTTGATCAATGCTTGATACGCTTCTTCTACGTTCTTAGGTCTTACATATTCGGCTACAAACAAAAATCATCATTCCTTTCCAATTAATGTATGATAATCATCCATATGATCAATATCCAAGAGGATTCCAGGATCGTCCACTTCGATGATTTCGAAGGAGTGATCGTTCCGAAATGCTTTTAGATTGGGATGATTGGTTTTCAATAATTCGGTTTTGTATTTATGGTTGAAATAAATGGGGTGTCCAAGATGATGATTCGTACTCGGTACCCGAATCTCTAGAGATCCGGACAATAATCGCTCTATCGTACTTGGCAAGATAGTCGGGACGTCTCCCGGAAGAATCAAGAAATCACTCTTCGTTTCTCTCACTCCGGCAAGAATGGAAGAGAACATCCCATTACTGTAATTGGGATTATAAACCAGAAGAACTTCAGGGATTTCTTTTAGATGATTTGCAATCTCCGTATGAAAATGACCTGTGACGACAATCACTCTCTCGCAGAATGTACGTAAAAGTGTGATTGCATGGTCGATCAAAGGCTTGCCTTTGTATATGAGCATCATCTTGTTTGTTTTGGCTCGGGAGGAATACCCGGCTGCCAATACTATGCCATCCATCTTGGTTTCTCCTAAAACGCTTACATTGATATAAAAAAATAAAATTGTTAACTTTTATTATAACATAAAAAATATAGATATACTATATTTTCTAGGCTAAATCGGTAACAATTTCATTCTAATACAACAATTTTATGTTGTTTCTGGGCTTGATATGAAGATCATGGTGCTTTCTGATGTATTCAATGATCAATTCGGCTATATCAAACGGTACTTCATGAATGATCGGTAAATCCTTCAACATTTCAAAATCACCGCCACCGGAAGCTCGATAATTGTTAAGAGCGATTGTGAATTCTTCTTCGTCTTTGATTATATGTCCTTGATAGAGAAGCTCAACCAATCTGTTTCCGAACGGTTTTCGCAAATCAAAAGTGTAATCCACTCCGGCGATCATATCATAATTGTAATGTTCCATTTTGGGATAGGAAAATCGAGGATTAGCCGTTACTTTTCCGTTCTCCAACACAAAATACTCTGCACAGCGTTCGAGATATTCTTTTAGCAACCTACCGGTGATTTTAACAACGGTCAATGTATTGGAATAAACATAAGTGGATAAGACATTACGAATCGCGATCTGTTTCTTAAATCCGGAAACTTGATTAGCAAGTGCTGTTGAAGAGAGCATCGCTCCTGTTGCATCCAACTGGATGTCGTTGATAAAATCTACAATCGGATGTTTCTTTAATCTGGCTGCGTTGCTATTTTTGATTTCCAGATTTCCTTCTACGACTTCGCCAATGATTTCATCCAAGAATTTCTGATTTGCGGTTTCTAAATCGGATAGCACTTCTTTTGGCCAAGGGTCTTCTTGATAGTCGCCTACACGTTTCAATTCAGGTTCAATGGATTCCAATCTGTTTTCTGCATCAAATGTGATGGTGACGACACCAAGATTGACACCATTGGCTCCTGGTTGTAAAACAACTCGATTTTGGTTCTTGTAAGCTATGGTTCTATGCTGATGTCCGGTTAATAGAACGTCGATTTCAGGAATTTCCGTAAAAATACGATACCCTTCGTTCTCTCCGGTGTCTTTGACAAACTCCGCACCGGTTTCCAAATCCTTTTCCAAACCGCCGTGATAGGCACAGACGATGAGATCGACTTCTGCTTTGTATCGATCAACGATTTCTTTGCTTTTATCAAATGCACTTAGGAATTTCATCCCCTTGATATTGGCTGGATTCTCCCATTTCGGAATGTATTGTGTTGTCACTCCAATGATCAGGATTCGAATACCGTTTTTTTCGATGATATCAAATCCTTTTTTGAATTCCAAACCATGCGCACATTCGATATTTTGACAGAGTGTTTGGGCGTTTAGTGTGGAAATGAAATCGGTCAAATAATCAAATCCGTAATTGAAATCATGATTTCCAGGGATGAAATAGTCATACCCGATATGATTGAATAGGATTGAGACCGGATTCGGATAACGGTCTCGATTCAATTGATGAAAATACATCAATGGACTGCCTTGAAGAACATCCCCTAAGTCGATCAAAATCGACTGATTCCTATCAAAGGTTTTAATCGCTGTCATCACCCTTGCCAAGCCATAGGAGGTTCGGTTGTTATCAGAGTAATTGATCGGCAGTAAATAGCCATGCAGGTCAGAGGTATATAGAAGTTGTATGGTTTTTTTGTGGTTCATGCAAACACCTGCTTTCGATAACATAATACACCTATTTGGGCGGAAAGTAAATCAATCGAACCTTAGGACTTCGAATACTTCTCCTTGACCGAACCGTCCCGATACGCTTCTAGGAGTTGATTGAGATCATCGATCTTCGCCTTGATTTCATTTCCGATATTGGTATCGTACACATAAGTTCTGCGATCATTTAATTCTTCTGAACGCGTGATGGATATGATATCGCGTTCCTGTTCAATCAATTTGTCATAGGTTTCAAATCGTTCATGAGATACCAAGAAATAGGCGTGAGAGTCTGATATCAAGGAATAACCTCCGATATTGGTCTTGTCGGAATACTCTTTGGACATTCCTCCGTCAATGCTATATATGCGTTTATTCGCCAATACGACTTGGTCGCCTTTGGTGATATCGAGAGGAACATGCCCGTTGACAATTTTGGATTTTTTGAAGTCAAGATCAAAATCTCGATAGATCATCTTTAAGACTTTCTCTTCTTCTCGAAACTGATAATATGGATTTACGATTTCTTCATGGGTTTTTTTATCAGCGATAAAATAGCGTTCAAATGTTTTCATCGTGTGTTTACCGAACAACGGCGAGGATCCCCCTTGCCACAAAACTAGGAATGTATCTTTATCCGGATTCTGTTTTTCATAGCGATTATGGTAAGCGTGCCGAACTTTCTTTTCATAAATTTCGAACAGGCCACGACCGAAATAAAACAATCCATCAATCTTTGTTTTTAAAAAACTGCGATCTTGGTTCAGCGGAACTGCCGCATGGAACAATAGATTGCCATTATACTTCAAATAGATACTACCATTTTGAATCAAATATCTTGCATGTTTCTGAAGCACTTCATTGTGCAAAAACAAAAGTCTTAGGTGACTGATCACTTCTTGTTCATCATCATTCAAAGCAAATGGATCGCTTGGATTGATGGTAGGAAAATGCGAATCAGAAAGCGGATAATCCACACCATCGATATCGATGGTTCCATTTTCGAAATCAACTTTGTTTAAGAGAATTCTATCGTTCATTTGAAAGTCGGGATTTCGCTGAATTACTGCATATTCCAATTTAAATTGAATGATGCTTATGGCTTTGTGAATCCTTGCAACAAATCCCATATCCTCATCTTTCTGATAGCGAGCACTAATCCCTTTAGGTCGGAATGGGATACATGGATCATTGCTGTAGTATTTCTCAGCTAGACGAGCTAAAGGTAAGAGATTGATTCCGTATCCGTCTTCGAAACAATCGAGATTGTTATACCTAGCAGCAATCCGAATCGTATTGGCAATCATAACTTCAGATCCGCAGGCAGCACCTAAAAACGAGATGTCATGATTTCCCCATTGGATATCGACATTTTTCATGCTAATAATCTTCTCCATGACCAAATGCGGACTCGGTCCTCGATCAAAGATATCTCCGACGATATGAAGTCTGTCTACTGCCAAACGACGAATGAATCGACTCAACTCCAAGATGAATTTGCTCTCTCTTTTGGTATCAAAGATCGCGTCGATTATGGCTTGATAGTATTTCTCTTTATCTTCGTGAGAGTTGGATTCGTATATCAATTCTTGGATGATATACGAGAACTCATCGGGAAGTGATTTTCGGACTTTGCTTTTTGTGTACTTCGTTACAATATGCTTCGCCAATTCGATCATATGCGTGAGTTGATCTCTTAAGATACTCAAGACCTTGTCATCTTTGTACAGATTTCGATATTTGTTCAGCATGTCGGTTGGGTAGTAAATAAAAAAAGCCAACCGGTTCTTCTCTTCTTCTGAATGCTCTGGAAATATCAAATCGATTTTCTCTTTGATGATTCCCGATGCGTTCTTCAAATAGTGATTGAACGCATCATATTCCCCATGGATGTCGGTAATAAAAATCTCGGTTCCTTTAGGGAGATTCAAAATCGCATTCAGATTGATCAGTTCCGAACTGACTGTTTGTACAGAAGGGAACTCTAAACTCAAGAGTTCCAGGTACTTGTTTTGGTATGGCATTGTTTCCTCCTAAATAACGGATAAATGTTATGAATCTATTGTAAAACAAAAACAGGCATTTTTCAATAAAAAAAGGGAATGTTTCTTACATTCCCAATGCAAACAATAACCCAAGTCCTAATCCTAGGAACGTTCCAATTGCATAACCGATCGAACCACAGATCAGTCCAGGTACTGTTAAGTTATCATTCTTGATCTGTTTGGTGATTGCTGGAATAAATGCCGGACCGTATATTCCCGCTGTCGAAGTAACGATCATACAGTCGCTGTCGATTTTGAGGAATCTCGCAAAAATCAAGTGAAGTATAAAAGAACCAACTGTGATTACGCCATATAGAATAATGTAAGTTCCAAATTGACTACCGATCAATCTGGAAAAATCCACAGATGATGCGAGTGCAAACGAGAAAACCAAGATTAGATAGTGACCAAGGATATTGGTCCCTTGCGTTTCTCGAATTCGCTTGTTGAAGGATCCGATCACTCCAAAAATCGTCACACCAATTAACATAAGCGGAACTAGAAAATCAAGCATTCTTCCGTCTTCTGCGCCAAGAATTGCCCAGACAATGATACCCACACCGGCACTGATCGCAGTCATTCCAAGGGCGATCAAAAACGCTTTGAACAATCTCTTAGAAGTCTTGAAATCCTTAAAATTAAAGTCTTCGGTATTTTTCATGTCTGATTCTTCTTTTAAGTAGGAATCCTGTTTGTGAAATGGTAAGATCTTATCAATCAGTGGTTTCGCAGCCAGTAACAAGAAGATATAAAACAATGCCCCGATGATAATATCGGATAGATTCGCCAAAGCGATCACTTCGGTTTCCAAAGAGAAGATATTCGCGATCGCATTTAAGTTCGGTGTCCCACCTGTATAAAGACCAATCGCCGCAGCTGACAATGCATAACCATCTTGAAGTTGTCTTCCATATACAAAAAACGTGATTGTTGTAACAATAAGTACGCTGGCAATTAAGGCCAAAAAGGATTTCATTACTGATCCAGTTAACTTCTTCGCTTCTTTCAGATTCGCCCCGAACAACAACAATGGAATACCAATTGCGATTGCAGCGTAAGATCCGATTTCACCTATATCGGCGGACAGATGAAACTCTACTCCGAGCTTATTGATAAGGAAAATCAATCCCGCAACCACCAATCCGAAGAAATACGCCATTCCTATGGTTCCAAACAGTTTGGTTAGTTTGAAATCCTTGAAACGAATAATGAGATACGGTATGACAAATATCAATAGGATATTTAATATGTCTTTAATCATGATGTAGGTCCTTTCCGTAGATCCGATATGTCTTATTGATTTTTCCACCGAACTTATCAAACGTATGAAGTGGTTTGTCATTTCCCTCCATCATCGTTCCGCCCTCAAATTCTGTGATTCCCATATCTTTAAATTCCGCAAAAATCTTGTGATAAATATATCCAATGACTCCTGTACCTTGATATTCAGGAATCACATATTGCATCATACCTCGTACGCGAGTGATATACTTTCGAGCAAACAAGAGCTTGAGCGGATTCAATCTCCCTTTTGTCAATTTAAACACCTGATTGTAATCTAAGAGACAGAAACAAAAACCGATTGGTCTTCCCGTGCTTCTCTCCCTGGCAATCCGGATGATTCGTTTGTCCAAAAACGATTTTAAATCGACGGCTACTGAGCGAATCAACTCCACGGACGGTACTTCTTGATAGATATGATCATTGTCTGCATCGCTCAAGACTTGATGAATCTCCGCTATTTCCTTTTCCATATCCTTGAAATCAACATAGTCGACGTCAATCTCATACTTCCGTTCAAAATATTTTCCTAAAGTTTGAAGCCGTTTGATGTTGGCATCAGTGATGACTGGTTTGACGCTGAATGTATCATGTACTTTCTGGTATCCATATTGTTCAATCAATGATTGATAATAAGCTTTATTATAAGATGTGAAGATGATCGGATCGCTATCAAAACCATCGATCAAAATTCCTCTTCTATTATCTGGATCATAAGGAGTAAAACTGCCTTCACTATAGGTTACATTATGTTGTTTCATATCTGTTTCCATATAATCAAACAATTCGTTTGCGACGAGTTGCGAATTCACACAATCGAAATACGAAAAATAACAGGTATCTCTCTTTGCCTTTTCATTGAATTCCATCCGATAAAGAAGTCTGCCCTGAATCTTTGAAGATTCGTCCAATGATAGAATCGCTTTATAATTCCTCTGTTGTAGTACCTCTCGGACCAATTCTTTGGTCAATATAGAAAAAAGAGGATAAATATAATGGGGATCGTCTTTGTATAAATCCTTCACATAATAGATAAACCTCTTCAGTTCTTTTCTGCTCTTGACTTCCAGTATCATACTTACCTCCGCATGTTATGCTTTGCTGTAACGATTTCTGCTGATGATGAATATTATGCCACATGCAAGTGGTGGAATATCGACTGTTAAAATGGTCAACCAGGTATCCGAAATGTTATGATACAAGCGGAAGAAAACAAAGAAAAAGATTGCCATACCTATCAACAATATTCCTAAAATGAGTTCTTGCTTACGAAGAAAATAATTGATGAGAATCAAACCGATTCCCGGCAAACACTGCATAAAGAAACCAAACAGTTTTCCCCAAAAGCTTAAATCGAGGTCGAATGCCGAAAGTCCGAGAACCATTATGAATACTCCCAGCAAATAAATTAGGTAATGGCAGATCAACGCAAGTCGTTTCATACCGATACCTCCTCTTTATCATTGTACTATAAAAACGCGATAAAATCAAAAACAGAATACATCATGTATTCTGCTTCGCTATTTTGATTTTTTCTTTTTTTCATCGTCCAAATTGACGAATATTTTTTCGATCGCAAGATTTAAATTTTCTTCATCCATTAGCAGCTTGACACTTGTTTTCACGATCTTTTCTTCAAACAAGACAAGACTCAAATACAGTAAGAAAGCGATATTGCTTACAAAAAACCAAAGTTCAAACATCGCACTGTGCCAGAATAGAACAATCATCAGAACCGATCCGATCCAAATGATTCCAAGCCATATGGCAATCACCACCTGTAATCTTGGATTTTCTTTTGAGATCCATCTGGCAAACGGAACCAGACCAAGATATAAAAACAATGCCAATAATCCACTCGTGATCGTATGAATAACATGAAGGATCGGATAATCATCTTTCAATGCGGGAATGATAGCCGTTGCAATCAAGAACAATACCGCTAAATATATAAAGATTCTACCATATTTGCTTTTGTATGCTTCCAATCGAAATAGAGATAGAACCGCTACTTCGATTGAGGTCCCGGCAATAATCGCCCAGACAATAAAGATAATTCGATAAGTGAAGAAATTGCCGATATTGCTCAATGTGTAGATGATTGGATCTTCCAACATTCCAAACACCAAAGTAAACATCAAAGCAAACAACAATAGACTCATTACTCCGGTTCGAATCTTACGCTGTAATGTCAGTTCTTTTTGAATATCGTATAGGTTTTTTTGTTGCAACTCTTCTTTAACTTTTTCGTAATTGATCGCTTCCATACCATTCCCCTTGAATCTACTACCAATATAGTAGCAAAATCAAGTCAAATTGTCAATGAATTGGCAAGTGCTTTTTTTACTATTCTACCATCCGTTTTCAATGTATCTAAGTACAACGATCTCCCAATAGAAACGCTTTTTGAGAAATCATAGCCAGATCGAGCCAAACAAAAAACACTCAACATTTGTTTGAGTGTTTTTGTGATATCAGTCACTATATCATAAGAGGGGATAGGTTAATATAGTAACAGGTTCTCCGGTCTGTGATGGTAATATCCTTGTTGGATATTACAGCCTAGGTTTTTCAGGGCTAGGCTTTGATCTTTTGTTTCCACACCTTCTGCAACAATTTCCTTGTTCGTTTTAGCAGTAATCGTGCGGATCATTTTAATGATTTCTTGATTGCTGAACTTCTCAATGTTCTGTACAAAATGCGCATCAATCTTGATAATATCGAAATCAACACTTTCCAAAATGGATAGCGAAGAATATTCGGTTCCAAAATCATCCAAGGCAATCAGATATCCTTTTGATTTGTATTGATCAATGTGTTCTAGACACATCTGTGTATTATTGACAAATGTACTTTCCGAGATTTCAATGAAAATATCACTGGATGGAATTTGATATTCTTCTGTCATCTGTGTGAAATATTCAAAGAAATGTGTATCCAAAAGAGTATTAGGTGATATATTGATGGTTACTTTGGCATCCTTGTATTGTTCTTTTTGTCTTAGTTGAACAAAGGATACCAATGTTTTCTTGACCATATATCGTTCCAATCGATTCAGCTGATTGGTCTCTGCGGCGATTCGGAAGAATTTATCCGGAGGAATGAATCCCATTTCCTCATCATACCATCTGGAAAGTTCTTCGATAACAAAGATACTTTGATCCTCACAATTCATCGCTTTTTGGAAATATACTTCGATGATTTCTTCATCCAAAGCAGCTCTTAATTTGTTTGCGATTTCAACGTTATATTTCAAATTGTTCTTCATTTCCAAACTGAATCTTGTGATTTCATATGAATTGTGAATCGTAGCTTCTTTCAATGCGATACTGGCCAAGGTAACCAATTCTTCAAAACTATCGGTATCATCCGGATATACTGCATATCCGATACGTTTATCGACTTGAAGATTCAGATGATCTATTTCATAGGAAGATGACCTAAATTGTTCCAGTTTACGAATGTAGATATCAAGCGAATCTTGATTGATCAAACAGTTGGAACACAGGATAACAAATTTAGATTCCGTATATCTGACAACAAGGCAATCATCAGATACTGTTTGTTTCAAGTCATTTACAATCTCATTTAACAGTCGATCAGCCAATTCATGTCCATAATAATTGGATATCTCCGAAAATCCCATCGCTTGAATGAAGAATGCGACACCTGTGTCTACATCTTTGAATCGCCTGATCTGATCAAACATACCATATTGATTGATAAGCCCTGTCAGATGATCTTTATCGGAATAAAAGTCTTTTATCAAATCAGAATTGATCAAGAAACTGACATCGTTACCACTTGCTATGATGGTTTCAAGATTTCCATTCGAATCCAGATTTGCTCGATAGGACATATAATACCATTTTTCTTTTTCCTTATCATTCACGCGAATCAGATTACTCGATGTATTACTGGTTTGTAATTGATCGTACCAATCACTGTTGTCATTTCCGAATTCGACATATAAACTAAAAATAGAAAGCCCAAGTATATCGGCTAGATTTGATTGAAATTCCAATAAACTTCGTTCATTGGCGTATAAGATATTGCCATTACGATCAAGCATAAACACCAATTCGTTCTTCTTTTCACGATTTTGAGTTTTTGTTTCTGATTCAACAGACAAAATCTCCGGAAATTTGTTGTTGTTTGAGGTCGTATGTTCCTTAAATCCGAAGATTGCTTGAATCTGAGTTTTCAGTTTTGTAGATGCAGAGTCGACATCAAATGACGCCATCATGTATTCAATTGCATTAGTTTGGTGTATTGCATAGACAAGCAATAAGAAAAAGAATAGAATGGTTGTGAATGACACAAGGCTGTAATTATCAGAAAAAATACGATTCAATGCTCGAAAAAACAAATCGTTGTATATGGTAACCCCTTGAGTTAACAAAAACACATACTCTAATAACATGTCATTCACCTCCTAACTTGATCGAATGCGACATATTATGTCGTGTTCACCTATATTATACAATACATAAATATAGAAAAAACAGCGCACATGTGTCGCGTTTGAAAAAAGTCGTTTTTTTTGAACTAAAAATATGCGACACATTATGTCGTATTTGTGTCATCAGTGTCAAAAAGCAAAAAAAAGACAACAGAAAATCTGTTGCCAGTAAAGAAATATTTATTCAGATTTTGGTTTAATCAGATTGACAACATACTCTCTGAAGTTGATACTAAAATCTTTCTCTATCAAAGCTGTAAACTTCTCAAATTTGGAGTGATTGCCTTCCATATTCAAGACATTGTAGCATCTCAGGATGGAATTATCGAATTCCTCTCGCTGTCCCAAAGCAAAATGCGATAAAGCTTTGTAGTAGAAAAAGTACTCCCATAGGTAATATTGTTTATACTGGATTCCACGTTCCAAACCCATGTCACAATAGTAAATGACATTTGGAAAATCACGTTTTATACCATAGGTCTTCGCGATTCTCATTAAAATCAAAGTGTAAATATAATCACTGTCACCAGCCATGATATTGTCTTCGCTATTGAACAAAGAATTCAGTTTGCTGAGCAGTGCTTCTTGCTGTATTCCCGAGAATACGCTAAGTAAGAAGCTGAGAATCAAGACCTCTACGTCGGTAAAGTACTGTTGTTTTAATATCTCCGGATAGTTGATCAACTCTGATACTTTGTTGATAACTTCATTCATTGTCAACTTTCTGGAATAGTAATCATAAACGATTTTTGCGTGAGTAAAATACAACCTGCCTTCTTCTGAGATGATGAGATCCTTGTCGAGATCCTTCTTTAGATTAATAGCGCTCTTGTAATCATTGTTCGCAACAGCATTGTAAAAATTGTTGATCTTTGCATACTGGATGCTTTTCTCTTTTTCAAACTCGGTAAGTAATTTCTTTGTCGTAATTCCAAGTTTTTCAGCGAATTGATCAATCTTTTCATAGGGGATAACTGAGTCTCCGTTTTTGTATCTTTGGTACTGTCTAATGGAAACGACATCTGATACAAATTCTTCCTGAGACATGTTCCTCCCAAACCGAATTTTTTCTAAATAGTTGCTGAGCTCCATTGAATTCATAGTATTTTCTCCACAATGCGACACATGTGCGCTGTATAATTATCGTTCTATAAAGTAAGATATAGGCGAGGTGATTGAAAATGAAAAAAATGATATTCGTATTTGTTATGTTGTTAGGATTTGGTTTCTTTAGTGTTAGTGCTAGCGCACCTGTAGTGGACAATAGTGATGTCCAATTATGTGATTTCGAAGATTCTGGTGAACCAGAATACATCTTGATCGATTTTGAAGATTCTGGCGAACCTGAATATATTTTGATTGATTTTGAAGATTCCGGCGAACCTGAATATATCCTATTAGATTTTGAAGACTCTGGTGAACCTGAATACATCTTGATTGATTTTGAAGATTCCGGCGAACCTGAATATATCCTTTTAAGTGCACATGTAACTGATTTCTTCGACTTTGAAGATTCTGGCGAACCTGAATTTGTTCCACAATCCAATCTTGCTGGTTGGAGATAATTACATGTCGCATAGATTGCATCATAAATTATTATGATCTGCAATCTCCAGATTTACTTCTATTATTAAAACAATTATCACAAAAAAGCCTATATTTTGAGAAAAATAGAAAATTTTACCCTTACTGAATACTATAACACAAAATCAAAAAATGGTAAATAGTATACCAGTACATTTATGATTTTTATGATTTATAAACAACATCATGTCGTGTTTGTTAACAAATAAATTGTCTGATTGAAATAATCAGGCGTTTATTTGCATTTAAAAACCAATCCATTTAGATAAAGAAAAAAGGTGTATATCTCAGATCGAGTTACACCTTTTTCTATATTCTCTTCATTTTAC
>JAFGQH010000063.1 GCA_016935815.1 Bacilli bacterium
AGGCAAGATCCAATGCATCGATATAATCGTATGCATCATCTACAGTCCAACTGAAGATGTCGACATAGACTTCCATGAAATCATCTGCGCTGAAGTCAAAAACGCTATAATCATCCGTAAAGATGGTCGGTAACAGAGCATAGATATCAAATCCAAACGCGGTATTCAATGCCGTTGGATCCAATTCTGTCGGAATTGTTGTTGTCGTAGTTGTTTGTGTCGTAGTTGTTTCTGTCGTAGTCGTTTGTGTTGTAGTTGTTTCTGTCGTAGTTGTTTCTGTCGTAGTTATTTCTGTCGTGGTTGTTTGTGTCGTAGTTTCTTCGACTGTTGTTGTAGAAATAAATTCTGTCGTTGTCAAAGGATCATTCGAAGTCACAAAATCAGTCGTATCCGTTGTGACTGTGGTATTCGCTTGACTCGTGGAACCCACCGTGCTTGTAGATTCCTCAACCGTCGTCGTTGGCAAAGGCAGACCACAGCTAGCCAGTCCAGTCACTAATGCAATCAATAATAGATAAAGCAAACGTTTCATAAATAGTAAGTAAACTCGAGCAAGACGCAATCATATTTCGAGTTTTTTTACGATCGGAAAAAATGGAGTATTTTCAATTTGACAATGAATCACTTCAATGCTTTTGGAAAGAATCCTTATCCTATTGTATCATAAGACCTAGGATCTTCCATAAATCAACTGAATAATATAGTAATAATACTATTATACTTATTCTATCTATATTAATCCATAGCAAATTCGTCTTTTCATCAGACAATATCGAATGATCCTCTGGTTGAATGATTCCTCCTATCAAAAAAAAGAAGCATATCCCTATGCTTCGTTTGTTTGTATGATGTGATAGCCTCTCTCCTTAGCTAACTTCAGTAACTCAGGATCCGGATTGACGGCTACCGGTTTTCCTACCAATTCAAAGATTGGTAAGTCATAATCGGAATCAGCGTAAGCTTTAGAAGAAGAGAAATCCGCTTCTGGAAAATGTTTCTTGATGACATCCGATTTCTTTTGATGAATAATGATATCCACTTCTTTTGCCGATAACAAACCGCCTTCGGTTTGAATATCGGTTCCGATCACTTGATCAAATCCTTCTTGTAGGAATGGATTTAAAATGATATTGTAATTACCACTAAGCAATACCGTATGATATCCAGCTTCTTTGTCATGAATCAACTGCTTCTTCATGGTAGGTGAAATATGAGGTTGAATGGATTCATAGAAGATATCCAGGAATTGATATAAGGTATTGATCTCTACGGAACGAAACAGATCCGCAGTGCATTCCATCGCATTGGCTCGGAAATTTTGCTTGTTCCAACCGAAGAGATTGAACTTGTGGAATAAATAACGCCTCATGATCTTACCCCAAAATTTTCGGTAAGCACGATTGTTTATGCGTTGTTCCTTCCACAGTTTGTACAGAAACGGCAGAGTCTGTACATTGATGTAGGTTCCATCAAAATCATAGATTGCTAGTTTCAATGAAGATCCCCCCTCAAGCTATACCGGTATTATATCACAAACAAATGAATTTAGATTTACTTTTGCCTAAAAAAACCATGATGGAAATTCATCATGGTTGTTTCTTTGTCTTTTTTTTCTTGATCGATGTTTCTTTGAGTTTAGCAAGCAACTTGGATTTTGCTTCCTTGTTCTCGACTTTCATCTGATACATCATCTGGTCGGCGCGGGAGATCACGCGTTCGAGATTCTCGCTATGGGATTCGCGTTCCGCGTATCCATAGGAATAGAGAATCGAATCTCCTCCATCCGGAACATTCAAGACCTTGATGATTTCTTCGAGTCTCGCTTCGATCATTTTGATATTCATATTCATCGCCAGCAACAAGAACTCGTCTCCACCCATCCGTATGGCGGTGAATTTGAATTCATCCGCAGCCTTCTGAAGGCGTTGAGCGAAATGCTTCACAAGATTGTCTCCTGCTGAATGACCCAAGTAATCGTTATAGAGTTTCAATCCATCCAGATCAAACAACATCAACGCATACGATTGATTGCGGTCATCAATGTCCGGTTTGATCTCTTCGAAATGGTTACGGTTGTATAGTCCGGTCATCAAATCATGCGATTTGACATAGTTCATATCGTTGATGAACTGTTGGTGTTCGGTCTCATCATAAAAGAGATAGAACTTACCGGTGTATTTGAACAATGGAATCCGGATCACTTTCATCTGCATGTGCAGATATTTCTTGTTTGGATCAAAGATCATTTTCAAATCCTTCGGATCTGTGAAAATGACTGCCAAGTCTTGCACTTCCAATAACCAATCTTCAAACATCGGATGCTCTTCCACTTGCAATTCGAAGGATTCTTCGAACTCTTCGGATGCATCAATGATTTCATTGTGTTGATTGACAACGACATACATCTCTCGAAGATTGTCCAAGATGAAATCATTGCGATTCATCAATAAAATCAATTTGATATCCCGAATATATACAACAAAATAGAAAATCGATATGAGAACAACGAATGTGATATATGTCGGATCGACATGGAACGTATAGAAGAATATATGAACCACGTTAAGAGCGATTCCAACTACCATACCCAAGAGAATGAACAAGAATGGAAACAAATCCCGATCCGTCTTCAAACCGCGATAGAAATGGATGATAAGAATCACTCCGATAGCAGCAATCATCCCGTAGCAAGCAAAGGTATGAATATAGAAGAACACGCCGATCGGAGCTTCCACCATATCAAAATATTGGATGGTGGAACTCGGAGCGATCTGAATCATCCATTGCGTCAACGCATTGGTATTGGCAACCAACAGATCGATCAGAAACAATCCCCCAAGCAACCATTTGGTAATCCGATGGATCGGTCTTTCGATGAAATTGTTGATGGCGATGAAAAACGTGCCGACAACCAAGAATACCATCGGATACAGATTCAGACTCAAATAATATTGCAATACTCCGTCATTCGCAACCAAACGCAACCATGTATGAATCGTCCAAACGAACAATAAGATCGATACATATTTGAAATATGCATACCTCTTACTGATGTCGAAGGTCTTCAGAAAAGACATTGGGAAAAACGCGATGAAAGTGATCGCGATAAACAGAATCCACAAGAATATATTCATAATACCCACCCCGCTATTACTTCCTGTCGTATTATAGCATAAACTTTCTGATTTTGATAGAATTCCTTATCCCTGTTCTTTCAAGAAGGATTCCACTTCTTTTAAGTCGGGAATGGCGCTGAGGGCGCCTTTCTTTGTGGTCGACAAGGCAGCTACCGCGTTTGCGAATCGTAGCATGTCTTGTAACTTGTTCATCGGTAAATCCAGGTAATACTCAACTTGTCTTGACAACTGATACAAGAACGCTCCCAAGAAAGCGTCTCCGGCGCCTGTGGTATCGACTGTTTTCACGGAATATCCGGGTGCTTCGATCACTTGATCGTTCCAATGGATACAAGCCCCGTTCTTACCCTTCGTCAGCAATAACATCTTAACCCCTTTGGCCTTTAAAATTTGAATGGCTTCTTCCAAATCGTCGGTTTGGGTCAACCAGCCGATTTCATCATCGGCGATCTTGACGATATCCGACAATTGGATGAAATCGAACAATAGATTTCGATATGTTTCATGATTTTCCCACAAGTGCAGACGGATATTGGTGTCAAACACCAATAATCCCTTGTTTCGCTTGATTTTATCGATTGCGGCCATATGAGCATCCTTGATCGGATAATCGATGAGGCTGACAGATGAGAAGGCAAAGATATCTTCTAAATCCGAATCTTCCAAGTAATCTCCTTTGGAATACAACATGTCAGCGGAAGGATTCCGGTAGAAATGGAAGGAACGGTTACCATCCTTGTCCAATGTCACAAAAGCCAAACCGGTCTTTGCGGCTTTGGTCTGTTTGATATGGGAAGTGTTGACATTCTGTTTTTGGAGTTCTTCGATCAAGAAGTCTCCAAAGACATCCTTTCCAATCGCACCGTAAAAGGTGGCGTTCCCGCCGAGGATCGCAATAGTGGTCGCTACATTGGCCGGTGCCCCTCCTGGTTTTTGTTCGTAGACGCCTGGTTTTGTTTCATCGAAGGGGACAAAGTCGATCAACAACTCTCCCATCGTACTGACTGTTTTCATCGAATCATTCCTTTTCATAAACGGTGATCCCGTCGATCACTGTTTTTCGTACTTGAAGTTCCAATAGTTCTTCGACATCGATCCGACTCAAATTCCGATCGATCTCGATATGGTCTGCATCTGGTAATTTGTCTTCATAGACATAGCGAAGGTTTTCTGTTGTATAACATTGGATCGCTCTTGACAATGAGAGTCCTTCTTCCGGCAAGAACGGTTCCAAACCTGGATACTTGATGCTTTTTCTTGCGATCGCGGTATAGATGTTATAGAACGGATTCACCGGTTCGATGGGACTGTCTGTCGAGAGTCCCACAATGACTCCTTGTTTATCCATCGTTCCAAAGAGATAGGATTCCTTGTGGCGTTCCCCGATGCGTTCTTTGACGATCGGAATATCGGTGTTCAGAAAAATTGGCTGGACAATCGCTCCGATGTTGTATTGTTTCATTCGTTCAATCTGTTTTTTGGTTGTGAGTTGCGCGTGAATGATGGCATGATGGTGATCCGTTCTTTTCGTGATCTCAAGAGATTTCACCAGAGTGTCGATCACTTGATCTGCCGTCCTATCGCCAATCGCATGGACGACGACATCCATCCCATGAGAATCAGCCAAATGAACCTTCTCAAACAATTCTTCATCGGTAAAGGTCAGAATACCCAAATTGTCCGGTTCGTTCTCATATGGTGCATTCAAAGCCGCTGTCTTGCCACCAAGAGATCCGTCTGCCAAAATCTTGTGGGGACCCATTTTGAGTTTTCCAAAGCGTTGGTTCACATAACCTTTGGCAATAAAGTCTTTCAGATCTGCCAAACTCAAATTCACCTGTTCGGTGATTTTGACTTGCAGGAGGTCTTCTTGATAGAGTTCTTTCATCACATCGATCACTTCTTCATACGGAATCGGGAAAATACAGAAATCATCACTGGCTACACTGGTGATGCCGTTGGATACCAATATCTCATTGGCTGTGATGAAGTAGTGTCGCAAATCTTCTTTTGTTGGTCTAGGCATTCTGTCATAAATAAGACCCAATGCTTTCTCGGAAAACACTCCGGTATCATAATCAAAGTGTCCCCCGACTATTTGAGGTGTATCCTGGGTGACACCACAAATCTCCAACATTTTGGAATTGACTGTAAGAACATGTCCGCAAACGCGGACCATGATGATCGGGATTTCTTTGGATACAAGGTCCAAATCCTGTTTTTGCAACATCCTTTGTTCCTCAAACTGGTTTTGGTTCCAACCTCGTCCGATCAGAATGGTGCGATCTCTATATGAATTGAGTGTCTCAATGACACTGGAAATACTGTTTTGTTCTGTCAGATCGACATTGGTACTGACATAACCGAGTCCCAAGACATGCATGTGGGAATCGATGAATCCGGGATAACGCATATAAACACCTCTTGTTCTTATTATACAAAAAACACTGGTTCAAAACCAGCGTTTTAATTTGTTACATATTGTTCATTCAAAAATGTGGTGATATAACCGCATATTCGATCTTTTTCAGCGTCGCTGATATTGGAGAGGGCATGGTTTCCTCCCAGGATCTGATAATAACTGTATGTGATGTTGGCTGCGATCAAGTCGGTTTCCAACTGGTCGCTTTGGTCAAGAGGAATCACCGCATCCACCATGCCGTGGATGATCAGAGTAGGCAGTTTGTCGTCGACGGTGATGTCTTGGATAGGATCGTACTCGTTGAGCTCGTTATCGGTGACGGTATAGACATCGTAGACGGCTCCGAAATACGCATCGAGTTTGTCTTGAACAACCGAAAGTTCTTCTCCTGACATCGTGTTGGCATCACGGATCGTACTCATGTTTGTGAACCCGGCGATATCGATGACATAATTGACTGAGGATGAGTATTGGATCAGTGCGCTGTCACCGCTGCTTTCAAAAGTGCGGTTATAGGCAACAAAGAGTGCCAAATAAGCTCCACTACCATATCCCATCACACCGAAGTTCTCGGGATCGAGACTGTAGTCTTCACTGACAGACCGGATATAACGGATCGAATCCTTGACATCGATGATGTTGCTCGGGAAATGCGTCTCTGTATCGAGCAAACGATAGTTCATAGATACGATTGCATAACCTGCATCCAATATCGCAGAAGCGATGTTTTCTCCGATATCCTTGGTCAACCAAGATTTATCTCCGTCGGTGAATTCTCCATCATGGATGTAGAATACCACAGGCGTCTTGTCGTGGTTGAACTGCGTCGGCAATAAAATATCCAGTTCCAAAGTCTCACCGCCTACGGTTTTGTAGGTGATATCATCATACGTCGTCATCGATTGATACAAAATCCAGTTTCTGTCAATGTTTGGTTGGACGAAAAAGATGAAATATAAAATTGTCAAAGCTGAGACCGCAATGATGGTAATGATGATCTTCTTCATTCCAACGCCTCCTTAAGCCTGATTTCTAGCATTATTATAACATAAGAAACCAAAACAATAAATCATTTCTTGTGGAATTGACCATTGAAACAAAAAAAAGACAAAGTCTTGCGACCTTGTCTTCCTTAACGTAATGATAATTCCAACATCTCTTCCGAATATTGGTTGGTATATAATTTGTAATACGATCCCTTTTTCTGAATCAGTTCCTTGTGCGTACCCTCTTCGATGATCTCACCGTCTTCCAACACGAGAATCCGGTCAGAATGAACGATAGTAGACAATCTGTGAGCGACAATGATACTGGTTCTACCCTCTAACAATTTATTGATTGCGACCTGAATCGCTTTTTCGGTTTCCGTGTCGACAGAGCTGGTCGCTTCATCCAAAATCAAAATCTTTGGATCTGCCAAGATTGCTCTTGCGAAACTGACGAGTTGTTTCTGTCCGACGGACAGTCTCGAACCGCCTTCGCCACATTCGGTGTCATAACCCTTTTCGAACTTGACGATGAACTGGTGCGCTTCCACTGCTTTGGCAGCGGCGATGACTTCCTCATCGGTCGCGCTGAGTTTTCCATAACGGATGTTCTCCATGACCGACCCACTGAACAGGTGCGGATCCTGGAGCACATAACCGAGGTTTGTGTGTAACCAAGACATCGAGCGTTCGCGGTAATCGACGCCGTCGATTTTGATCGAACCTTTGGTTGGCTCATAGAACCGGCAGATCAAATTGACGATCGTGGTTTTTCCGGCACCCGTATGTCCGACCAAGGCAACGGATTGCCCCGCTTTGACTTTCAGGTGGAAATCCGTCAGGATTTGTTCTCCGACTTGATACTTGAAGCTGACGTTATCGAATTCGACATCGCCTTTGATCTCTTCGAAGTTTTCCAGTTTGTAGTCAAACAAAGTTCCATATTTGGCAATGACTTCCGGTTTATCGACGATATCCGCTTCGGTCTCGATCAAGGATACGATACGCTCTGCGGATGCCTGCGCTTGTTGGAAGTTCGCATAGATCATCGC